>JAFKFE010001043.1 GCA_017308345.1 Alphaproteobacteria bacterium
GCCGCCTCGCCGCGCTCGGTGACGCGGAGACGCACCTTGCCGTCGTCGAGGAGGAGGCGATGGCCGGGCTCGAGCGCGGCGAAGATCTCGGGATGCGGGAGATAGACGCGGGTCTGGTCGCCGGGCGTCGGGTCGGAGTCGAGGACGAGGACCATGCCCGGCGAAAGCGCGATCTCCTTCGCCGCGAAGGTGCCGATGCGCAGCTTCGGCCCCTGCAGGTCGGCGAGGATGCCGATCGGCCGGCCGACGGCGGCCTCGACGGCGCGGATGCGGCCGACCAGAGTGCGCATCAGCTCGTGGTCGGTATGGCTCATATTGATGCGGAAGACATCGGCGCCGGCTTCGAAGAGCTTTCTCAGCATCTCGTCGGACGAGGAAGCCGGACCGATGGTGGCGAGGATCTTGACCTTGCGGTTGCGTCTCATTGACTGTTCGTTCCCGGGGCGGGGGTCGCTGGCGCGCCTCCCGTTGCGGGCTCGTCGGTCAGCTGGACCATCCAGCTGGCCTGCTCGCCCGTGTCATATTCCTGAAAACCGGCGCGCTGAAAGCCCCGGGCGACGCAATCATTCACGCCGGCGATCTTGAACTCTTTTTCGGCCACGCACATGTTGATCGGGCCGTCCCAGCGCCCGCCACGCTCGGCGTCTTCTGCATAAAGATAGTAAAACCTTGATGACAGCGGACCCTCGATCAGCGTCTTGCAGGTCGATCCTTCGATGTGCCACCAGCCCTCGGTGATCCAGCCGGCCTTGGCGCGATAGCCGATGCCGACGCCCACCAGATTTTGCGTTGCGTTGCAAACGCGGAAGTCGGCCCGGGCCGGCGAGGTCGCGGCTATCGCGAAAAATCCCGCGCCGATGATCAGCAACGGCACGGCCAGGCGCTTGCGCAACCGGCCGGTAAAACCCATCGCAGATCCCCTTGCGAACCACATTTGCATCTCTCGAAGCCCCTTTTCAGCAAACTCCGGTCGCATGTCAACGCGCCGTTTTGTTCAAATCCAATCGATTTAGAAGGGCCCGTCGCGCAAATTCTCCCGCCATCGGGGATTTTTTGCGGAAACCTTGGCCAAACAACGGCATTGCGCCGGCACCCTCTTCGTGGAATGACGATACCATAGCAGCCGCCACGCCCTTTTCAGCCGATGACCCGATCCACAGTTTTCACGCCATTCGACATTGTCGAGGGCGACCGCAAGAAAGGCGTCGTGCTTCTCGCCGATCACGCCCGCCGCGATCTGCCGGAGGAATATGGCAGCCTCGGTTTGCCGGCGTCCGAGTTCGACCGCCATATCGCCTATGACATCGGCGTCGAGACGGTGACGCGCGAGCTTGCGGCAATGCTCGACGCGCCGGCGGTGCTGGCCGGCTTCTCGCGGCTGTTGATCGACCCCAACCGGGGCGAGGACGACCCGACCATGATCCGTCAGCTCTATGACGGCACGGTGGTGCCTGGAAACTATCCGATCGCCGGGGAGGAGCGCGAGCGGCGGCTCGACCGCTTCTACCGCCCCTATCACGACGCCGTCGGCGCGATGATCGCTTCCGTCGCGCATGCCTCGGGCAAGGCGCCGTTCATCTTCTCCGTCCATTCCTTCACGCCGGCGATGCAGGGCTTTGTCCGTCCCTGGCATGTCGGCGTGCTCTGGGACCGCGACGACCGCGTGGCGCGGCCGCTGATCGACATGTTGGCTGAGGACAAATCCCTCGTCGTCGGCGACAACGAGCCTTATGACGGCGCGCTGCGCGGCGACACCATGTTCCGCCATGCCATCGTCAACGGCTATGCACATGCGCTGATCGAGATCCGCCAGGACCTCATCGCCGACCGCGCGGGGGCGCTTGCCTGGGCCGAGCGGCTGGCGCCCATCGTTGACGCCATCGACCGCCGTGCCGATATACACGAGGTGAAGATGTTCGGCTCGCGCACCGGGCCGGTATGAAGGCCGCAAGACCGGGAGTTCCCGAATGACCGAGCTCAGCGACGACCAGAAGCGCGACTTCGAGTCAGCCGCTTTCCGCCGGCTGGTGGAGCATTTGCGCTAACGCGGCGATGTCCAGAACATCGACCTGATGAACCTCGCCGGCTTCTGCCGCAACTGCCTGTCCAACTGGTATCGCGAGGCCGCCGAGGCCGAAGGCGTCGCGCTGTCGAAGGACGCTGCGCGCGAGATCATCTACGGCATGCCCTATGCCGAATGGCAGGCGCTCAACCAGACCGAGGCTTCCGCGGCCAAGAAGGCCGAGTTCGAGGCGAAGCGTCCAAAGGATCACTGAGGTCTCATATGGCTCGCCCCTGCGGCTTCGTCATGTATGGACGGAGCAAGGAGCGAAGCGACGCGCGCAGACCCTGGAATCCATTCCGTGACGGCTGCCGAAGAATGCCGCGATGCAGAATATCGTAACGGTACAACCCCCGGATAACATTCTGCACAGTAGCGGAGCTCTCAGGTAACGGAATGGATCCTCGGGTCTGCGCGCGTCGCTTCGCTCCTTGCTCCGCCCGAGGATGACGAACGGAGAGGCGCTTCTGCCAACCTCCAAAGCTGCAGCCGGCCACGCACCACGCTGGCTCCTCGGTCGCTCCCTTGGTCCAAGCACTTCCTCAACGCGGTTCTTGACTACGAATTGAATCGATCTAATTTGCCGCGCATTGCCATTTTGGCGTAGCGGACTTCAGATCATGAGCGCGCACAACATCATGCAGGCCGCGACGCGCGGCCGCTGGGCCGTGGCCGGCATCTTCCTCGCCAATGGTTTTCTGACCGGCAGCTGGGCGCCGCAGATCCCGGTGTTCCTGACCCGGCTGGAGATCACCAAATTCACGCTCGGCCTGCTGATCCTCCTGTTCGGCGCCGGCGCGGTCATTGCCATGACCTGGTGCGGCCATCTCATCTCCAGGCATGGCTCGCGCACCGTGACCCGGCTGTTCGGCATCTGCGGCAGCTTCGGCCTTCTGATCGTGGCGCTCGCGCCCAACGTGCCGCTGGCGGCGATCGCCATGCTCATCTTCGGCGGCTCGATCGGCGGCATGGATGTCGCGATGAACTCGAATGCGGTGGTCGTGGAGAGAAAGCTCTCCCGCGCGATCATGTCGTCCTCGCATGGCTTCTGGAGCCTCGGCGGCTTCGCCGGCGGCGCCCTTGGCGGCTACTCGATCCAGAATTGCGGCTATCTCGCCCATGCCGTCGCGGTCACGGTAATCGCCTTTGCCGTCATCGCCTTTGCGATTCGCTATCTCGTCGCCGAGGACCGGCCACAGGCGGTCGAGCACCGGAAATTCACGCTGCCGCGGCACGCGACCGTCTATCTGGTCGGGCTGATGGCGCTGCTTACCATGGTCTCGGAAGGCGCGGTGCTCGACTGGGCGGCGCTGTTCCTGCACCAGGAACTGGGCGCGGATCTCGCGGTCGCCGGCCTCGCCTACGCCGCCTTTTCCGGCGTCATGGCGCTGATGCGTTTCCTGGGCGACGGCGTGCGCAACCGCTTTGGCGCGGTGTCGACCTTGCGCGGCTCGGCGCTCGTCGCCGCCGCCGGCATGCTGGTCGCCGGCCTCTCGCCCTCGCCTTACCTTGCCATCGCCGCCTTCGCCTTCTGCGGCTTCGGCATCGCCAACATGGTGCCGATCCTGTTCTCGGCCGGCGGCAACCAGGAAGGCATGTCGTCCGGCACCGGCATGAGCGTCGTCACCACCATGGGCTATTCCGGCATATTGGTCGCCCCTTCGGCGATCGGCTTCGTCGCCGAGCATTCGAGCTTCGGGCCGATCTTCATTGCGCTGTCCGGGCTGCTGGTCATCGTGCTTTTGATGGCGGGCCTCGCTCACCGGGCCGAGTTCGCTCCCGAGCCTGCACCGGCCGAGTAGCGTTTCAGCTCCTCATGCAGGAAATCCGCCACACGGCGGATGCGCATCGAGGTGCGCACGTCGCGATGCATGGCGAGCCACACGGGCAGGACCGGCAGGGGCAGGCTCGGCAGCACGATCTCGATCATCGGATCGCGCTCGGCCAACGGACGCTGGCCAAGGCCGATCCCGTTCCCGGCCCGCACGGCTTCCCACAACACGATCTGGTTGTCGGTCCTGAAGCGGAAGCTGCCGCGGCTGACCGGGATGCCGAAGGCGGTGAAGCCGCGAATGATCTCGTCGCTACGGTCGAATCCGACCAATGCGTGATCAGCGAGGTCGCCAGGTTGGGCCGGGCGGCCATGCCGGACAAGATAGGACGTTGTCGCGCAGGCGCAGAGCGGAATCTCGGTGACCTTGCGCGCCACCAGTTCGTTCTGCGCCGGCCGGACCATGCGGATGGCGATGTCGGCGTCGCGGCGCAAAAGGTTCTCGACCTGGTTCGAGGCAACGATCTCGACCTCGATGCCGGGCTCCTCCTCGCCGAGACGCGCCATCATCCGCGGCAGCACATAGGCCGCGACCACCTCCGAGGCGGCGATACGCACCGTGCCCTCGATCGCCTCGACCGACCCCAGCGCCAGCAGCGAGAATGAATTGGCCTGCTCGCTGACGGCCCGGCCACGCTCATAGAGGGTGCTGCCCGCCTCGGTCAGCTCGTAACCACGCCGCCCGCGCCGGAACAGCGTGACGCCGAGCGCCGCTTCCAGTTCGCCGATGTGGCGGCCGAGCGTCGGCTGGCTGGCGGCGAGCCTGCGCGCGGCGCCGG
>JAFKFE010001044.1 GCA_017308345.1 Alphaproteobacteria bacterium
CTTGATGCCTTCAGACAGGCAAACATCGAAATCCCGTTCCCGCAACGCGACGTCCACGTAAAGTCCAGCGCTCCGGCCGGGAAATGGCCTGCCGACGATGACAAGGTCGAGATGGAATTCGCCGAACGTGAGCTTGCCAGGGCCAAGGCCGCCGAACTTCGGCGGGAAAAGGGGAGACGCAAGAGCCGAAGGCCGGATCCGGGGTGATCTGTTGAAATGTGGCGTGAATGCGGCATTCAGTTGCGGTTCAGCTTGTATCTCATATAAGCTCGCATGCAAACGGCGAGAATGCCTTGCGAATGTGAACAGAGGCGGTGTGCAAACACCGGAAATGCAATGTGGAAGTCTGTCGTTGCCGCCATCGCTTTGCTGGCCTTGGGCGATTCGGCTTTCGCCGCCAGCGCGATCAACAGGGATGCCCAGACGCGAACCCTGATCGTGACTGAAGGCGGCGCCAAGAGCGAACTGACGCTTGGCGCCGGCGAGACGGCGGAGTTCTGCCCGAATGGCTGCTTCGTCACCTTGCCTAACGGCGATCTCGAAGCGCTGACCGGTTCGGAAACGGTCGAGATCTCGGGCGGCGCTGCCCGCATCAAGTAATCGTCATCGCACGACTGGCAAAGGCCGGGCGGATGTCCGGCCTTTTATCGTTCGCGGTAGCCGACGCTTAACGATGACGCCCGAAAACCGGTATGACTGTGGGCTGCAACCGGGCGTTTTAACGTTCGATACGCCGTCCCCCGCTATATCCCGATATGAAGATGCCGGAACACGGTGCGGATTTCATATGGCGGATGGCCCTCTGCGGGTCGTTCGCGCGGGCAGGGCAGGACAATGGACGCGCGGTCGGACAGGAACGCGATTCCGCTTGCGGTCGATCTCGACGGCACGCTGATTGCAACGGACCTTCTGTGGGAAGGCCTGTTCATCCTGCTCAAGAAGAATCCGCTCTATCTCTTTCTGGTCCCGCTCTGGTTGACCGGCGGACCGGCCCGGCTGAAGCGGGAAATCGCTGAACGCGTCGACATCGATCCGGCCTCGCTGCCCTATCGCCAGGACCTGCTCGACCGGTTGCGCGCCGAGCGCCAGGAGGGACGCGCGATCGTCCTGGCAACGGGAACGCCACGCAGGTTCGCGGAAGCGATCGCGACGCATCTCGGCATCTTCGATCATGTGCTGGCGACCGACGGCCCGCACAACATGACCTCCGGCAGGAAGTGCGCGGCACTTGTCGCCGCCTATGGCGATGCGGGCTTCGATTATGCCGGCAACAGCCGCCACGACCTCAGGGTCTTCGACGCGGCGCGCAACGCGCTCGTGGTGGCACCCGACCGCAGCGCCCGGCGCTGGCAGGCAGCGCATCAAGCCGAGGTCATGGCGGCGCCGAAGCCGACGCCGAGGACCTACATCAAGATGCTGCGTGTGCATCAGTGGCTGAAGAACGCGCTGATCGCCGTGCCGATGGTGCTGTCGCACGAGTACTTCAACCCGAACATGATCTGGGAATGCCTGCTGGCGTTCGTCTCCTTCAGCGCCGTGGCGTCCGCCATCTACATTCTCAACGATTTCTTCGACCTTGCGCTCGACCGCAAGCATCCGACAAAGCGCAATCGGCCTTTCGCCAGCGGCGCCTTGTCCATTCCGTTCGGCATGGGCGCGATCGTGGCGCTGCTCGCGACCGGCATTGCCGCGAGCCTCTTCCTGCCGATCGAATTCCTTGGCGTGCTTTTGGGCTATATGGCGATCACCACTGCCTATTCGCTGTCGTTGAAGCGCATGCTTCTGGTCGATGTGCTGACGCTTGCAGGCCTCTACACGATCCGCGTGCTGGCTGGCGCGGCTGCCACAGGTGTCGACGTCTCTTTCTGGCTGCTCGCGTTCTCGATCTTCTTTTTCCTGTCGCTGGCGCTGGTGAAGCGCTTCGTCGAACTGCGCACCACCGCCATTCCGCCGGGCGAGCGCATCGCCGGCCGCGGCTATCGCACCGAGGACCAGGAAATCGTCGCCCAGGCCGGCATGGCGTCGGCTTTCTCCTCGGCGCTGGTCCTTGCGCTCTATATGGACAGCCCGGCGGTGCGCGAGCTTTATCCGCATCCGTGGCTGATATGGCCGCTGGCGCCGATCGTGCTTTACCTCACGATGCGCGTCTGGATCCTCGCCCGGCGCGACGAGATGCATGACGATCCGGTCGTCTTCATCATCCGCGACTGGCGCAGCCAGATCGTCGTCGCCATCGGCGCTATCTTCCTCGTCGCGGGAGGCTGGTGATGGGGGACAGCCGCTTCGGCAGCTTCGGGCTGGCGACGCCGCCGGCGCGCAAGGCGATCCCGGCGGACGAGGCGATGGCCTTGCTCAAGCGCGGTGCGGCGACGCCGGGATCACTGCTCGGCTATGGCAATGGCCGCTCCTATGGCGACAGTTGCCAGAACGATGCCGGCATGGTGGTCGATATGCGGCCGCTCAACCGCATCCGTTCCTTCAACGCCGAGACCGGCGTGCTCGAAGCGGATGCCGGCACGCTGCTTTGCGACATCATCGCGCATGCCGCGCCTTACGGCTTCTTTCCGGCCGTGGTCCCAGGCACGCAGTTCGTGACACTGGGCGGCGCGATCGCCAACGACGTCCACGGCAAGAACCACCATCGGCGCGGCACTTTCGGCTGCCATGTCGAGGCCTTCACGCTGCTCAGGTCCGACGGCCGAACCTATCGCTGCTCGCCGAGCGACAATGTCCGCCTGTTCGGGGCGACGATCGGCGGCATGGGACTGACCGGGCTTATCCTTTCGGCATCGATCAAGCTGATGCGGGTGCCTTCGCTCGACATAACGGAAAAGGCGACGCGATTTCGTGATCTCGGCGAATTCTTCGATCTCGCCGAGGCTGCCGACCAGGCCAACGAATATGCCGTGGCCTGGATCGACCAGCTTGCCGGCGGCCACGGGCGCGGGCGAGGCCTTTTGTTCACCGGCAATCATGCCGAGCACGGCTCGCACGCCGCCGCCAATGCCGGCAGCCGGCTTTCCGTGCCGGTTCAGCCGCCGTTCAATGTACTGAACCGGCCTTTCCTCACCGTCTTCAACGCGGCCTATCGCTGGAAAAAGGGCAAGTCCGCGACTCCGCGCCAGGCGGGCTATCAGGGCTTCTTCTTTCCCCTCGACGGTGTCCGCGACTGGAACCGGCTCTACGGGCCGCGCGGGCTTTTCCAACACCAGAGCGTGGTGCCCGAGGCAAACGCGCGCCGGGCCGTGCCGGCTCTGTTGGAGGCGGCGCGCCGGGCAGGGCAGGGATCGTTCCTGACGGTGCTCAAACGTTTCGGCGATGTCCGCTCGCCGGCGCTGCTGTCGTTCCCGCGGCTTGGCTACACGCTGACGCTCGATTTCCCCAACCGGGGCAAAAAGACGCTGCGGCTGCTTGCCGAGCTCGACCGCATCACGGTCGAGGCGGGCGGGGCGGTGAACCCCTACAAGGACGCCCGGATGGGACCCGAAATCTTTGCCGCATCGTTCCCGCACTGGCAGCGGCTGGAGGCGCTTCGCGACCCGGCCTTCCTATCGAGCTTCTGGATGCGGACGGCCATGAGACTGGAGATCGAACGAAGGAGAGTTGAAGCCGCGGAATAGATAAAAGTCGAATAAATCATGGTAAATAGAGCGTTACACCATGGTTTACCCAAAATAACATCCCGGCTTCACGAAATATTTTCAGGTTTGTAATAGGACCGCCCAAGGGGCGGGTGGCAACAATGAAATACATAATCTTCATTCTCTTCACGGTCATGACCAATGCCGCGGCGCAGCTGATGCTGAAGCAGGGCATGATGTCGATGGGGCCGATCTCGTTCGAAGGCGTCAATCCGCTCGTCAAGCTCTTGCAGATCGTGTTCAGCCCCTGGGTGTTCCTGGGCCTGTGCACCTTCGTCATCTCGATGGCTTCGCATCTTTATGTGCTGTCCAAGGTCGAGCTCAGTTTCGCCTATCCGTTTCTCAGCCTCGCCTATGTCGCGGTGGCGATCTTTGCCTATTTCGTCTTCCGCGAGGACCTCAATGGCTGGCGTATCGCCGGCATCGCCTGCATCTGCGTCGGCACGATCCTGATCGCGCAGAGTGGTCGGGAGATGGGCGGCCGCGGGCATGAGGACCAGACCGCATCCATCACTTCCGGCAAGATCGGCACAAGCGAGATCGTTCGATGAGACATGTGATTTTCGGCGGCGACGGTTTCGTCGGCCGTCACCTTGCGCCAAAGCTTGTTGCCGACGGTGAGGAAGTGGTCGTCGTCGATATCGTCAAGAGCGACCTGGCGCATTATCGCAACGTCCGTTTCGTCACATGCGACGTGACCGCGCCGGCCTCGGTGTCCTGCGTCGGGCTTCAGGCCGACGACATGGTCTACAATCTGTCGGCCAAGATGCTGTCGCCGATCCAGGTGCGTGCCAAGAGGCACGACTTCTTCTTCCCGGTGAATTTCCACGGCACCGAGAACATCATCCGGGCGATGGACAAGGCCGGCGCCTCGAAGCTCGTCCACTACACGACCGACATGATCTACGGCCACACGGTGGTGCTGCCGATGACGGAGGAGCATCCGGTCTCGCCGCTCGGCGAATACGGACTGTCGAAGCTCAAGACCGAGGAGCTTGCCGCCGAATGGCGCAAGCGCGGCATGTCGA
>JAFKFE010001045.1:0-4669 GCA_017308345.1 Alphaproteobacteria bacterium
GCCGTCGACATGCGGGATGATCTTGATCAGGAAATTGGGCGCGGCGAGCGAGGCCAGCACCTGGTCATGGTCGGCCTCGCGGTGCTTGTAGCCCATGGTGCCGGTGGCGCAGAGCACGCTGCCATAGTGGAGCGTGCCGACCACCACTTCGCCCTCATGCACGATCTTGGGGCTGGCGAGCTTCTTCGGGAAACCCCAGAGCTCGCGGCCGCCGGCGATCGGCGCGTCGTCGTCGAGATACATGGAATGCACGTAGCCGCCATGCTGGCCCTTGTAGCGCACCGGGATGACCTGGCCGGTCTCGGTGTAATCGCCGAAGCCGGTCGAGTCCGGCATGCGGATGAATTCGTATTTGACCAGCGGCTCGTCGATCTCGAGCGGCGCGGGCACGACCGCTTCCAGCGCCTCGCGCGTGGTGCGGTAGGTGATGATGATGTATTCGCGGTCGAAGAAACGATAGGGTCCGGGCGGGAAGGACGGGTTGGTAAGCGGCATGGCATAGGCACGCTTCACGACGTCGGCGATTTCCATGGCTGGTGCCCCAAACAGGTTTTGAAATGACCGCGCGAATGCGCTGGCAAGTATGTTGCACGGCAGCATGACAATGCCGTGTCAACGCCAGGACGACTGCTCCCGGAGCCGGCAAACGCCCGCGCGGCGCTGTAATAGCGCCGACACATGGGTGTGGCATTGTGATGCTGCGGCGCACAAATCATGTGCCTTTCCGGCTGTCTGTCTCCATATTCTTCCCTCCTGTCCTCCTGTCGCGAGATCTCCCATGGGTTCCCTGTCTTCGAAGAATGCGCTCGTCACCGGCTCGACCAGCGGCATCGGCCTGGCAATCGCCCGCGCCTTTGCCGCCGAGGGCGCCAACGTTACCATCAACGGGCTGGGCGACGCCGCGGCGATCGAGCAGGAGCGGGCCGGCATCGAAAAGGGTTTCGGCGTCAAGTGCCGCTACTCCGGCGCCAACATGATGGACGGCGCCGCGGTCACCGCCATGATCCGTGAGGCGGAGGAAGCGTTCGGCAGCCTCGACATCCTGGTCAACAATGCCGGCATCCAGCATGTCGCGCCGATCGAGGATTTTCCCGACGACAAATGGGAAGCCATCATCCGAATCAACCTCCTGGCCGCCTTCTATGCGATCAAGGCGGCAGTGCCAGGCATGAAGGCGCGCAAATGGGGCCGCATCATCAACACGGCCTCAGCGCATGCGCTGGTCGCCTCGCCGTTCAAGTCGGCCTATGTCTCGGCCAAGCACGGCATCGCCGGCCTGACCAAGACGGTGGCGCTGGAAGTCGCGCAGAACGGCATCACCGTGAATGCGATCGCGCCCGGCTATGTCTGGACGCCGCTGGTCGAGAAGCAGATCCCGGACACGATGAAGGCGCGCGGCATGACCGAGGAGCAGGTCAAGCACGACGTGCTCCTCGCAGCGCAGCCGACAAAGGAGTTCGTCACCGTCGAGGAGCTGGCGGCGCTGACCCTGTTCCTCTGCTCGGACGCGGCCAGGCAGATCACCGGCACGACGCTGCCGATGGATGGCGGCTGGACGGCCCAGTAAGGGCAACGACCGTTTCGGGAAAGGGCGGGGCGGAGTTCCCGCCCTCCCTGGCAATTTGAATTCTTGACAATCTTGGGGGAGCGTTCCAGCATCCTGGCCAAGGGGTTCCCCGCGACGACCCCGTGAGGCGTCAGCCCAACGATCGCGTCCAGACTCTCTTCCTTCAGGAGGTGGACGCCATGCCGTCAACAACCGCAATCACCGTTCCGCAGTTCGCCCGTCTCGTCGGCCTGCCCGATGCGCCGGCTCTCATCGACGTGCGCACCGATGAGGACTATGAAGCCGACCCGCGCCTGCTGCCGGCGTCGTGCCGGCGCGATTTCAAGACCGTTTCGACCTGGGCGGCGGAATTTTCCGGACGAAAGGTCGTCGTGATCTGCCAGAGGGGGCAGAAGCTGTCGCAAGGCGTGGCCGCGTGGCTGCGCCACGAAGACATCCCGGCGGAGTCGCTGGAAGGCGGCTTCGAGGCATGGGCGGCTGCCAAGGCGCCCTTGGTCAATGCCGCCACGATCCCGCCCCGCGACGGGAAGGGGCGTACGGTCTGGGTCACGCGCTCGCGGCCGAAGGTCGACCGCATCGCCTGCCCCTGGCTGATCCGCCGCTTCGTCGATCCGGATGCGGTGTTCCTGTTCGTCGATCCGGCCGAGGTGCCTCTGGTGGCGGAGCGCTTCGCCGCGGTTCCCTTCGACATCGAAGGCGTGCTCTGGAGCCATCGTGGCGATCGCTGCACCTTCGACACGATGATCGAGGAATTCGGGCTGCGCGTCGACGCGCTCGACCGCCTGGCGCCGATCGTTCGGGCCGCCGATACGGCGCGCCTCGACCTCGTGCCGCAGGCGGCCGGGTTCCTTGCCGCTTCGCTCGGCCTGTCGCGCATGTTCCGCGACGACCTCGAGCAGCTCGAAGCCGGCATGCTGCTCTACGACGCCTTCTTCCGCTGGTGCCGCGACGCCACGGACGAGACCCACAACTGGCCGGTCGGAGGCAAGGCACCATGACTGTCCTTGCCAAGGACGGTGCCGCGCGGCCCGCCGGGGTCCCGGCCGCGCCGAGTTTCCATGAGGCGATACGGCTCTGGGCAAGGATCGGCCTGCTCTCCTTTGGCGGGCCGGCGGGACAGATCGCGCTGATGCACAAGGAACTGGTCGAGGAGCGCCGCTGGATCGGCGAGGAGCGTTTCCTGCACGCGCTCAACTACTGCATGCTCCTGCCGGGCCCCGAAGCGCAGCAGCTTGCCGTCTATATCGGCTGGCTGCTGCACCGGACGGCCGGCGGCCTGGTCGCCGGCACATTGTTCGTGCTGCCCGGCGCGCTGGTCATGCTGGGTCTCAGCAGCTTCTACATGCTCTACAATGACGCGCCGGTCGTCGAGGCGCTGTTTTTCGGCGTCAAGGCGGCGGTGCTCGCCGTCGTCGTCGAGGCGGTGATCCGCATCGGCAAGCGGGCGCTGAAGAACCGCGCCATGGTAGCGATCGCGGTGGCGGCCTTCCTTGCCATTTATGTAGCCAGGCTGCCGTTCCCGCTGATTATCCTTCTGGCGGGACTGATCGGCTGGATCGGCAACCGCTTCGCGCCGGCGCTGTTTTCCGGTTCGGCGCATGGCAAGGGCAAGGTATCGGCCGACAATCGCGGGGCGGTCGACCTGATGTTCGAACGCGGTGAGCTCGGCCACACCATGCCGACGCGGTGGCATGCCGCCCGCACCATCGCCGTCTGGCTGCCGCTCTGGCTTGGACCGGTGGCGCTGATCGCCTTGCTCGCGGGGCCAGGCAGCGTATGGGCGCAGATCGGTGGCTTCTTCAGCCTGATGGCGGTCGTCACCTTCGGCGGCGCCTATGCGGTTCTGGCCTATGTCGCGCAGGCGGCGGTGACCTCGTTCGGCTGGCTGTCGCCCGGCCAGATGGTCGACGGTCTCGGCCTGGCCGAGACGACGCCCGGGCCGCTGATCCTGGTGCTGCAATTCGTCGGCTTCGCCGCCGCCTATCGCCATGCCGGTGCCATGAGCCCCTTGCTCGCCGGATCGCTCGGATCGCTGCTGACGCTCTGGGTCACCTTCGTGCCCTGCTTCTTCTGGATATTCCTCGGCGCGCCCTACATCGAGCAATTGCGGCAGAACAGGGCGCTGGCGGCGGCGCTCGGCGCGATCACCGCGGCGGTGGTCGGCGTGATCATGAACCTTGCGCTGTGGTTCGCGCTGCATGTCGTCTTCGGCAAGGTCGTAAGCATCGGCTGGGCCGTCGAGGTTCCGGTCCTGTCCTCGCTCGACTGGCGCGCCGCGCTGCTGTCGGCGGCGGCGATGGTCGCCATGTTCCGGCTGAAACTCGGCATGCTGCCGACCCTGGCCGGATCGGCGCTTGCCGGGCTTGCGCTGTTGGCGTTGTAGGCCGCCGACAAACCGATCACATCGGCGTCAACAAAAAATGACAGCCACCGGGAATAAACGGCGGTGTCCGCTGGTCTCAAGGGCATGCGCCGCCTGTGCGCAACGGCAGGAGACCACGATGAAACGGAACGAAGATAAAAGCGCGAGGGTTGACGAGGGCGAAGGCATCAGACGCCGCCGTCCCCTGGAGCGTTGGAGCTGGGCGCATCTGTTCCGGGCGATGCCGCCCCGCCGCCAGCCCTGATCCCGTGCCGATCGCAGCCATCGAGACTCACGACCATGACGGCGAGCATTCCGTTGCAGCCAGCGATGCGCGGTCCCCTTCCGAGGCGCCCCTTGCTTCCGAGACACTTGACTCCGGTGACACCAATGCCTTCTCCTCCCTCGAAGCAGGCGCCATCGCCTGCGGTCGCGATCTTCTCCCGCACGAGCAGGGACAGATCATTGCCTCCCGCCGATGGCGGCGGCAGACCCATGGCGGGAGCGCCCGACGGCGGAACGGTGTTGAGCGAAAAGATGCTGGCCGCGCGTTTTGCCGAAGTGGTGCTGCCGCATCTCGGCGACGCGCTGTCGCTCGCCCGGTGGCTGACCGGCAACACCGCCGATGCCGAGGATGTGGTGCAGGAGGCCTGCCTCAAGGCGCATGCGGGCATTGCCGGCTTTGCCGGCGGCAATGCCCGCGCCTGGCTGCTCACCATCGTGCGCAACGCCTCCTACAC
>JAFKFE010001045.1:4761-7018 GCA_017308345.1 Alphaproteobacteria bacterium
TGGCGCGCAACCGCCCGCGCAGCGTGGTGGCCGTCGGCGATCTTGCCGATCTCGACGACGTCTCGCCGCCGCCGGACTCCGATGCCGACAGCCCGGAGGCGGCGCTGATCGCCAAGGCGAACTCGGCGGCGGTGGAAGCGGCGATCGCCAGGCTGCCGCAAGCCTTCCGCGAAACGGTGGTGCTGCGCGACATCAACGGTCTCAGCTACCGCGAGATCGCCACCATGCTCGGCGTGCCGCAAGGCACGGTCATGTCGCGGCTGGCGCGGGCCCGCGGCCTGTTGATGACGGAACTTGGAGGGCGCCATGAGCCCGCGTGAAAATGGCCCGCGTGAGGATGGCCCGCGTGAGGATGGATTGCCGCAGGACCCGCAGGACATGAAGCTGATGATCCACGCCCTTGTCGATGGCGAGCTCGATGCAGCGGCCGCTTTGGCGGTCGAACGCCGCATGGCCGCCGATCCGGAGCTTGCCGCCGAACATGCGCGCCTGGTGGCGCTGCGCGGCGCTGTCGCCAACCTCCCGCGACCGAGCGTCAGCGACGATTTCCTGGCGCGTATCGCGGCCATCGCCGAGGTCAAGGGTACCAGGGAAGCCATCCAATCCACAGCCGCGAAGGCGGAGCCGCAGCAGCAACAGCAGCAAGGCAATGTCGTCGCGATGCGGCCGCGCGCGGCCCGCTGGTTCAACTCCTTCGACTGGCGGCAGATGGCGGCCTCGATCGCGTTGACGGCTGTTCTCGCCAGCGGAGCGACGCAGTGGCTGGCGACGGCGGAGAATGGCTCTGAAAGCTTTGCCGTCGCCGTCGCCAACGGCCATCGCCGCAGCCTGCTCGCGGCGACGGGCGGCAGCGGCTTCGCCCTCTCCGGCCCGCGTCCCAAGGGGCTGGCGGCGCGGAAACTCAAGGGGTCGAGCGCACCGCCGACGGCGACACCGAGATGTTGAAACCCTGGCCGGCCCAGATCCTGGATGGTGGTCTGAAGGCCAGGCTCCAGTATGGCCAGCGTCGCCGTCATGACAAAATGGGAATGGGCGTGCTGCCGTTGGCGCGCAATTGCTCGAATTCGCGCAGCGAGACCGGTTGCAATTGCACTTTGTCGCCGGCGGAGAGCACCGCATCGGCATGTCCGTTTTGCGCCCACAGCGCGGCGGGGGACTGGCCGATGAGATGCCAGCCACAGGGCGTCTCCATCGGATAGATGCAGGTCATCTTGCCGCCGATGCCGACGGAACCGGCCGCCACCTTGAGGCGCGGGCTCTCGCGGCGCGGCAGGGCCAAGGTGTCGGGCAGGTCGCCGAGATAGGCGAGGCCGGGCAGAAAGCCGAGCATATAGACGTGATATTTGATGCTGCTGTGCAGTTCCACGACTTCGGCCGGCGGCATGCTGCAGGCTTCCGCCACATAGATCAGGTCAGGCGCCAGTTCGGGATCGTAGCACACCGGCACTTGCCACAACCGGCCGGAACTTTCGACGACCGGCAGGCTTGCCATCGTATCGTCGATCAAGGCTTGCAGCGTGCCGGTCGAAGCAACCAGCGGTTCGTAATAGATGATGAGCGAGCGGATCGTCGGCACGATTTCGGAAATGCCGAGGATCTTCTGTTCGCTCAAACTTTGGCCGAGAGCGACGACCCGTTCACTGATGCGTTGTTCGATGCGGTTGCCGAAGTCGACAACCAGTGCGGTATCTCCAGCCGACATTACCCTATAGTCGGCCATAACCTGCCCTTTCACCTGTGGCCTCAGCCCATCACGATGCCGCCTTGTCCAGTCGCGGGGATGGGCTCGGAAGGAAGAAACCAGGGCTTGTCGCTGATGCCGTGGTGGATCGAAAACATATAGAAGACGGGCAGGTGCTCGGGGAAAATGTCGCGCATTTCGCTGCCGTTGAAGCTGACGAAAATGGCGCGCGGATAGATCAGCTCGACCACTTTCCGCTCGATCATATTGGCCCGGTAATAGCGGGTGGCGCCGTCCTCGACCGTGCCTTCGCCACGGAACCATTTGGCGGCGCAGTCGCGCAAGGTGGTCATCAGATAGCTTGGCACTTGGGCTTGCGCCGCATCGGCTTGCAGCGGCAGGTCGATCTTGTCGATCAGGGCGCTGAGCAGCTCGGTCTTGAAACCCTTCGTCGCCGCATGGGCGGTCAGTTCCGCGTAATAGGAATAGATAGCTTCGCGCTTGTGGCCGTTGAGCGCCGCATGGGTATCGGTGAAGATCAAGGTGACATCGACGCCGGTCGGATAGAGCTGGCGG
>JAFKFE010001046.1 GCA_017308345.1 Alphaproteobacteria bacterium
ACTCGAGGATCTCCCTCGCACGCGGACGACCGAACTGATATCGACCTTGGTGACCGGCGCGGTGGCGCCATGTCCCGTCGTCTCGAAATCGAACCCGGCACGGTCCTTCATGATTTCTTCCCACCACCGCCTGTTTTCCAGGCAGATGCAACCAGTCGGCTAAACTAGCGACGCCGCCAGACACTGTAACGCAAATGTCGTGCCGTTCACACAGTTTTGCGGCTGCGTTTGGTGGGGGCAAGACCGGCGCTCCACGGCGCCCCCCTCTGGCCTGCCGGCCATCTCCCCCACGAGGGGGGAGATCACTCATCCCTGCGACGGCGTGAACCTGGCCACCAGCGTGTGGCTCTCAGCCGGATAGATGAACCGCACATGCGTCACCGGATGCTCGGCGCTCCACGTGCGGCGCTCGACAACCAGACAAGGCGCGCCCGGGTCGATGTCGAGCGCGTCGGCGATCGTCTCGTCCGCCGCCATGGCGCGGATGCGGTGCTCGGCCTCGCTCCACGGCACGCGGCCGATCAGCCAGGGGCCCGGCGCGATGTCGAGAAACTCTTCCTCGGCCGCCTCGGCCACGGCTGAAAGGTTGATCAGCCGCTGCTCGAGCGCGAATGGCCGTTCGCCGGCAAAATGCAGGCCCTCCAGTGCGAGCACCGGACCCGGCGCGGAAAGCCCGAGCAGCGCGCGATCCTCGGCGCTGCTGCGCCGCTTCACGCGCTCCAGCCGCTCATAGCGATAGGGCAGGCCGAGCGCCTCGACCTCGATCCGGATGTCATGCAGTTCAAGCACTGCCGCCTGCGACTGCGGCTGGCCCACGAAACTGCCGGAGCGGCGGCGGCGCTCGATCAATCCGGCCTTGGCGAGCTGCGACAGCGCCTTGTTCACCGTCATGCGCGAACAATTGTATTGAGCCGTCAGCTCGTGCTCGAAGGGGATGCGATGGCCAGGCGCCCAGGCGCCTGACAGGATCTTTTCGCGGATGTCCGACAGGATGCGCTGATGCAGCGAGATGCCCTCGATGTCATCTGTCTCGACAAGGCTCATCGGACGGTCCTGCTTCAACCTTGCGACAATGCGGTCATGACTTCGCGGAACCGCGCGGCGACCGCTTCGCGCTTGGCATGCCTGCCGCCGCTCACCTGCTTCTTGCCATGCACCCAGACGCAATCGACCTTACCGCCATTGGCAAAAATCCAGGCGTCGAGGATCGCGTCGCCTGCCTTGCCGGCAAGCGAGGGGTGGTCGGCGTCGAGCGAGACGAGATCGGCTGGACCGCCGGCGGCGATACGCGACGGGCCGGCGCCGAGCGCCTGGCTGCCGCCGTCGAGCGAAGCGTCGAACAGCGCTCGTCCCGTCGAGCCGCCGGCGCGGGCCAGCACGTTGCGGGCACGGTGGGCAAGGCGCTGCGAATATTCGAGCTGCCGAAGCTCGTCCGGCAGGCCGATCAGCACATTGGAATCGGAGCCGACGCCGAAGCGGCCGCCATGTTCGATGAACAGCGGCGCGGCAAAAATGCCATCGCCAAGATTGGCTTCGGTGATCGGGCAGAGCCCGGCGATCGCGCCGCTCCTGGCCATGGCGATCGTCTCGGTCTCGGTCATATGCGTGGCATGGATCAGGCACCAGCGATTGTCGACCCTGGCGTTGGCGAGCAGGAATTCGACCGGGCGCTTGCCCGACCAGGCGACGCAATCCTCCACTTCCTTCACCTGTTCGGCGACATGGATGTGGATCGGCCCGTCCGGCGCCATGGCCGCGACGGCATTCAGCTCGTCCGGCGTTGCGGCGCGCAGGCTGTGCGGCGCGACACCGACGACGGCCTGCTCCAATGAGCGAACGCCCTCGCGGGCTTTCTCAAGCAGCCGCCCGAAGCGTTCGACATCATTGATGAATCGCCGCTGGCCTTTGTTGGGCGCGGCGCCGCCGAAGGCGGAATGGGCATAGAAAACCGGCAGCAGCGTCAGGCCGATGCCGGTGTCGGCCACCGCCGCCGCGATGCGCTCCGCCATCTCGGCGATATTGGCGTAAGGCTGCCCGTCGCGGTCGTGGTGAAGGTAGTGGAACTCGCCGACGCGCGAGAAGCCCGCCTCCAGCATCTCGACATAGAGCTGCGCCGCCACCGCCTCGACCTGGTCCGGCGTCATGGACAGCGCGAAGCGGTACATCACCTCGCGCCAGCTCCAGAAACTGTCGGAGGAAGGGCCCCGCAATTCGGCCAGCCCCGCCATGCCGCGCTGGAAGGCGTGGCTGTGCAAATTGGGCATGCCGGGCACGACGATGGCATGGCGCTCGTCTCCTGCCTGCGCGGAAGCGCCGGCCTCGATGGTGGAGATGCGGCCGCCGACCAAGGCGATCCTCACATTGCCCTGCCAGCCGCCGGATAGCAGCGCCTGTTCCGCAAAGATCGCCGTCACTTTCCTCTCCGAATCTGAATGCGCCAGCGACGATACCACTTGCGTCGCGTTTCAATATGTATATACATAATCGTCATCCTTTCAAATGGAAAAGATAATGGGTGGAGCAGACAAGAAGAGCGGCCTTCGGGTCTGGCGCAATGCGCGCCTGGCGACGATGGCCGAGGGCGCGGCCGGCCTCGGCGTCGTCGAAAAGGGAGCCGTTGCCATGCGCGACGGGCTCATCGTTTATGCCGGTCCCGAGGCCGACATGCCGGAAGCGGCCGGGCAGGGCGCCGACACCGTCGACTGCGAGAGCCGCTGGATCACGCCGGGCCTGATCGATTGCCACACCCATCTCGTTTATGCGGGAGACCGCGCCAACGAGTTCGAGATGCGGCTGGCCGGCGCCACTTATGAGGAAGTGGCGCGCGCCGGCGGCGGCATCGTCTCCTCGGTCAAGTCGTTGCGCGCCGCCAGCGAAGGCGAACTGGTCGCCCAGACGCTGCCGCGCCTCGACGCGCTGATCGCCGAGGGCGTCACCACCGTCGAGGTGAAGTCGGGCTACGGCCTCGACGCCGACAACGAGAAGAAGTCGTTGCGCGCCGCCCGCCGTCTGGCTGAACAGCGCCCTGTCACGGTGCGCACGACCTGTCTTGCCGCGCACGCCCTGCCGCCCGAAGCCAAGGGCGACAAGGACGCGTTCATCGATCTTGTCGCGGGCACGATCCTGCCCGAGGTTGCCGCCGAGAAGCTCGCCGACGCCGTCGACGGTTTTTGCGAGGGGATCGCCTTCTCGCCCGAACAGATGACGCGCGTCTTCGACAGGGCCAAGGCGCTCGGCCTGCCGGTAAAACTCCACGCCGACCAGCTTTCCAACCTGCACGGCGCGGCCCTTGCCGCGCGCTACGGCGCCTTGTCGGCCGACCATCTCGAATATACGGACGAGGAGGGCGCCGCCGCGATGGCCAAGGCCGGCACCGTGGCGACGATCCTGCCCGGCGCCTACTATTTCATCCGCGAGACGAAAAAGCCGCCGGTCGAGCTGTTTCGCTGCCACGGCGTCAAGATGGCTGTCGCCACCGATTCCAATCCCGGCACCTCGCCGCTGACCTCGCTGCTGCTCACCATGAACATGGCGGCGACGCTTTTCGGCCTCACCGTCGATGAGTGTCTTGCCGGCGTCACCCGCGAGGCCGCACGCGCATTGGGGCTGCTGGACAGGACCGGCACGCTGGAAGCCGGGAAATCCGCCGATCTCGCCATCTGGGACATCGAGCGTCCGGCCGAGCTCGTCTACCGCATGGGCTTCAACCCGCTCCATGCCCGTATCTGGAGAGGACAATGACCGAACTCATTCTGACGCCCGGCAGCGCCACGCTCGCCGACTGGCGCGCCATCTATCGCGGCGCCGTGCCGAAGCTCGACGAGGCTTGCCGGCCAAGGATCAAGGCGAGTGCCGAGGCGGTCGCCCGCATCGTCGCCAAGGGCGACCCGGTCTATGGCATCAACACCGGCTTCGGCAAGCTCGCCAGCGTCCGCATTCCGGCTGACGATCTCGAAACGCTGCAGCGCAACATCGTGCTCTCGCACGCCGCCGGCGTCGGCGAGCCGATGCCGGTCGCCGTGGTGCGGCTGATGATGGCTTTGAAGCTCGCCAGCCTCGCCCAAGGCGCTTCCGGCGTCCGATCCGAGACCATCGAATTGCTGGAGGCGATGCTCGCCAACGACGTCGTTCCGGTGGTGCCGGCGCAAGGCTCGGTCGGCGCCTCGGGCGATCTCGCGCCGTTGTCGCATATGACGGCGGTGATGATTGGCGTCGGCGAATGCTTTACCCCGCACGGCCGTTTCCCGGCCAAGGTTGCCTTCGTCTCGCATGGGCTGGAGCCGGTGACGCTCGGCGCCAAGGAGGGTCTCGCGCTGCTCAACGGCACGCAGTTCTCGACCGCCTTCGCGTTGGCCGGCCTGTTCGAAGCCGAGACGCTCTACCAGTCGGCGCTGGTCGCGGGCGCGCTGTCGACCGACGCGGCACGAGGCTCCGACGCCCCCTTCGACCCGCGCATCCATCTGTTGAGGAAACATCGCGGCCAGATCGAAACGGCGGATGCCCTGCGCGATCTGATGGCCGGCAGCGCCATCCGTGAATCGCATCGCGTCGATGACGAGCGCGTGCAGGATCCATATTGCCTTCGCTGCCAGCCGCAGGTGATGGGCGCCGCGCTCGACGTGCTGCGCAAGGCGGCCGACACGCTCGAG
>JAFKFE010001047.1 GCA_017308345.1 Alphaproteobacteria bacterium
AGGCGCGGCTGGTACCGCGCTAGCCAGGCGGCTTATGTGCCGCGAGCGCTGCCTTGTAGCCGCCATCCGAAAATAGTCAAGCCCGCTATCGACTTCAACCGCAGCCTTTTTGAAGCCTTTGTCTGATGCATGTCGGTCGCCCGAAACCGTCCGGCGCTTTTGGGCGGCATCCATTGGCCGTTGGGCCGGGCGGGCGGAAGGCTTCAGCCTTCGCCCTTGCTGTATTGCGAATGCTCGAAATAGAGCACCATGCCAAGGCCGATCAGAAGCGGAATGATGAGATAGAACAGGCGGAACACCAGAAGCGCCGCAAGCACGCCCACCGGGTCCATGTCGGAAAGGCCGGTGAGGAAGACGACCTCGAAGACGCCGAGCGCCCCGGGCGCATGCGACAGGAGCCCGATCGAGAACGACACCATGAACACGCCGAGCACGACGAAATAGCCGGGATTGCCGGCTTCCGGCAGGGCGAAATAGATGATCGCGGCGGCGCCCAGCAGCTCGACCGGGCCGATCAGCAATTGCCGCGCGACGATGGGCAGCGCCGGATAGTGCATCTGGAAGCTGCCTATCTTCAAAGGCTTGAGCCCCAGCCAGCTCCCGAAGGCATAGGCGCTGACCAGGATGAGCATGAAAAGCCCCGCGGCGAATGCCGCGCCATGGTGCGGCGCGCCCGTGAAACGGTCGATGACCTGCGGTTCCAGCATGAGCACGAGGCCGCCGAGGAAGACGCTGGACAGGATGAAGGTGAACCAGCAGATCGCCACCAGCACGCCGATCTCCTGGCCGGTCAGCCCGCGCGTGCCATAGGCGCGGTAGCGGATCACGGCACCCGAAAACACCGAGCCGCCGATATTGTGCGACACCGCGTAGGTGGTGAAGGAGCAAAGCGTGACGAACAGCCACGACACTCGTCTGCCGATATGCAGGAGCGCGATGTGGTCGTAGCCGGCGAGCGAGGCGTAGGCGACGATCGAACTCAGCGCCGCGAGCACCCAGCGGCGCGGCGGGATCGCGGCGATGCCGGTCCAGACGTCGTTGAGCGAAATGCCGCGCAGTTCGTGGATGAGCAGCCAGAGCGAGAACGCCACGGCCGCGATGCCTATGATCGGCCAGAAATAGCGCCTCCAATTCATGGCGTCGTCATCATGCGTTGCAGCTCATTCGTCGGATCGGCCCCACGTCGCCCGTATATGGTGATTTCAGACATGCCTGATTGAAGCCGGCTATTCAACCGGCAAGGCATTGCCCCGACGTGACGCCGGCAAAATTCGGACCAATGCGCTCTTGGTGATTGCGAGGGGCACTGCTACTCTGTCGCCAACTTGAAACAAATCGAGGTGCCTGCTGCGTCCGTTCCCGGTTCGCGCGGCGCCGGAAGGAACTGAAGTGGAAGACCACGACACCGGCGCCGGCGCGTCGGCAGTGGGCATGTCCGGGACACCGCCGATGGAATCGGCGGGTCCTCCCGCGGGGCGCTTCAGCCGCCACGCGGGCGCGCATGCCAGGCACGCCGACCAACGACAAGCTGGCGCGGGCCGGGCTGACCAGCACGGCGATCCGCCCAAAGGCAAGACGCGCAAGCGCCGCAAGCGCAGGCGCGGCCGCAAGGTGTTTGCGCGCGACGAGAACGGCCTCGTGCCGCATCCGGCCCCGGCCACCACCTCCGCAAGCCAGGTTCAGAGCACGCCGCAGCGGATCGAGCCAAGGCCGCCGCTCCAGGCGCCGCCGCGTCCGCCGCAGCAGGAATTGCCGGTTTTCGCCGCGCTCGACCTCGGCACCAACAATTGCCGCCTGCTGGTCGCGGTGCCTGGCCGCCACGGCCAGTTCCGCGTCATCGACGCCTTCTCGCGCATCGTCCGGCTGGGCGAGGGGCTGACGGCCAGCGGCCGGCTCAGCCAGGCCGCGATGGATCGCGCGGTCGAGGCGCTGAAGATCTGCGGCGAAAAACTGCGCAACCGCAAGATCCGGAAAGCCAGGCTGATCGCCACCGAGGCCTGCCGTTCGGCCGCCAACGGTGTCGAATTCCTCGAACGGGTCGAGCGCGAGGCCGGGCTGAAACTCGAGATCATCGACCGCCAGACCGAGGCGCGCCTTGCCGTTTCCGGCTGCGGCTCGCTGGTCGAGCGCGACACGCAAGGCGTGGTGCTGTTCGACATTGGCGGCGGCTCGTCGGAGATCGCGCTGATCGATCTGACGGGACGGCGCTCGCCGCGGCTCGCCAACCACATCGTGTCGTGGACCTCGCTTCCTGTCGGCGTGGTGTCGCTGGCCGAGCGTTTCGGCGGCCGCACGGTGACACGCGACACCTTCGCCGCCATGGTCGACGATGTCGCGGCAAGGCTGAAGGCCTTCGACGGCCGAGACCGGCTCGCGCATGTGCTGGCCAGCCCGAACTTCCACCTCCTCGGCACCTCCGGAACGGTGACCACGCTCGCCGGCGTGCATCTCGATCTCGATCGCTACGACCGCCGCCGCGTCGACGGGCTCTGGATGGACCGTGACAGCGTCGATCGCATGATCGAGCGGCTGATCGGCTGGGATTTCCAGCAGCGCTGCGCCAATCCCTGCATCGGCGCCGACCGCGCCGATCTCGTGCTTGCCGGCTGCGCCATCCTGGAAGCGATCCGTGGCGTTTGGCCGTCCGAGCGGCTGCGTGTCGCCGACCGCGGCCTGCGCGAGGGGATCCTGAGCGAGCTGATGGCCGATGACGGCGTCTGGCGCAATGAGGGGCGCCGATGACAAAGAAACCGGAGAAGCCGGGCTCTGGAAGCATTCGCGTCCTCAAGACCAGGATCAAGAAGAAGAGCGGCCTGAAAGAATCTTCGCGCCGCTGGCTCGAGCGCCACATGAACGATCCCTATGTGCAGCGCTCCAAGGCCGATGGCTACCGCTCCCGCGCCGCCTACAAGCTGATCGAGATCGACGACAAGCATCATCTCCTGAAACCCGGCATGAAGGTGATCGACCTCGGCGCCGCGCCCGGCGGCTGGTGCCAGGTGGCGGCCGCGCGGACCAAATCGACGGCGGAAAACCCGCATGTCGTCGGCATCGATTACCTCGAAATGGACGCGGTTCCCGGCGCCGTCATCCTGCGGATGGATTTCCTCGACCCGGACGCGCCGCGGATGCTTTCGGAGGCGCTGGGCGGCCAGCCGGATGTGGTGCTGTCCGATATGGCGGCGCCCACCACCGGCCACCGCCGCACCGATCATCTGCGCACCATGCATCTGTGTGAAGTCGCGGCCGAATTCGCGCTGCACGTGCTGAAGCCCGGCGGGCATTTCCTCGCCAAGACATTTCAGGGCGGCGCCGAGAATGAGCTTTTGTCACGACTGAAGCAGAATTTCCGCTCGGTCCATCACGTCAAGCCGCCGGCGTCGCGGGATGAATCGGTGGAGCTTTATCTGCTGGCGAAGGAGTTCAAGGGTCCCGGCACTTCGTCATTCTAGGGTCTACGCTTCGCTTCGCCCTAGAATGACGAAGTCACGCAGAGCCGTACCTTGAGCTACTTCCCCGCCGACCCAACCGACTCCAGCGTCTTCGGCGTCGCCAGCCGGCCATGGCCCGAAACGGCGCTGCCGGCGTCCGGCGTCAGCCGCATGAAGGTGATCGAGGCTGCCGCCGAGACGGCGGCGACGATGAAGAAGGCGATGTGGAAATCGCCGAGCGTCAGCGGTCCGCCATGGATCGAGGTCGACACTTCGAGGATGCCGCCGGCCAGCGCCACGCCGAGCGCGATCGACAATTGCTGGAAGACCGCCGTGATCGGCGTCGCCTTGCTGGTGTCTTCGGCCGAGATCTCGGCATAGGAGAGCGCATTGACGCCGGTGAAGAACATCGAGCGGATGAAGCCGCCGACCAGAAGGATCGCCAGCATCAGCGCATAGGGCGTTTCGGGTGTGAAAAGTCCGTAGATGGCGATCGAGCCGGCGGCGATCAGCGAACCCCAGATCAGCACGCGGCGGAAGCCCGCGAGCCGGAAAAGCAACGCCGTTACGAACTTCATGCCGATGGCGCCGACCGCCGAAACGAAGGTGATCATGCCGGACTGGAACGGCGTCAGCCCAAAGCCGATCTGGAACATCAGCGGCAAAAGGAACGGCACGGCGCCGATGCCGATGCGAAACAGCGAGCCGCCGAGCACGGAGGACCGGAAGACCTGGTTGCGGAACAGCTCCAGCGCCAGCAGCGGGTTTTTGGCACGCCGGGCATGGATGAGATAGAATACGCCGGAGACCACGCCGACGGCCACGGTGATGAAGCCTGTGATCGGCGGCAAGGCGGGCAGGCTGACGACGGAAAGGCCGAAGACCACTCCGGAAGCGGCAAGCCCCGAGAGCACGAAGCCGGGGAAATCGAGCGGCGGCGTCTCGACCGGCGCGGTTTTCGGCAGGTAGCGCGTGGCGAGCCACATGCCGGCGAGGCCGAGCGGCACGTTGATCAGGAAGATCCAGTGCCAGGTGAAGTAGGTGGTGATGAAGCCGCCGATCGGCGGGCCGACCAGTGCCGGCACCGTCAGCCAGGACATGGCAGCGACGAGCTCGCTCTTCGGCGTGGAGCGCACCAGGACCAGGCGTCCGACCGGCGTCATCATGGCGCCGCCCATGCCCTGCAGGAAGCGCGAGACGACGAAGGCGGGCAGCG
>JAFKFE010001048.1 GCA_017308345.1 Alphaproteobacteria bacterium
GGCATTTCCGAATATGTCATCGCGCCAGTCTCGATGACCGATATCGTCAGCGTCATATCGTCGATCTTCGTCGATCCGGAAGCGGAACCCATCGGCCGTTCGATCGCCTTCATCGGCGCCAAGGGCGGCGTCGGCTCCTCGACCATAGCCCACAACGTCGCCTGGGCGATGTCGTCGCTGTTCAAATCCGAAGTCGTCATAGCCGATCTCGATCTCGCCTTCGGCACCGCCAACATCGACTTCGACCAGGATCCGGCCCAAGGCATCGCCGAGGCCGTGTTTTCGCCCGAGCGGGTCGATGAGGTCTATCTCGACCGCCTGCTCGCGCAATGCGCCGAACATCTGTCGCTGCTTGCGGCCCCCTCCACGCTGGAGCGCGTCTATGATTTCGACCCCGAGGCGTTCTCGCAGGTCATCGAGATAGCGCAGCGCAGCGCGCCTCTGCTGGTCCTGGATGTCCCTCACATCTGGAGCGGGTGGACGAAGAACACGCTGATCAAGGCCGACGAGATCGTCATCACGGCCACGCCCGAGCTCGCAAACCTTCGCAACACCAAGAACATGGTGGACATGCTGAAGCGGCTGCGCCCCAACGATCCGCCGCCGAAGCTGATCATCAACCAGGCGGGCGTGCCGAAACGGCCGGAGATCGCGGCTTCCGATTTCGCCGAGCCGCTCGGCATCACGCCCATGGCGGTGATCAACTTCGAACCGCTGCTGTTCGGCAATGCCGCCAACAACGGCCGCATGCTGAGCGAGATGGACGCCAAGAGCCCGGTGGTCGGCACCATCAATGAGATAGCGCATGTGCTGACCGGACGCAGTGAAATCAAGGCAAAGAAGAAGGCGGGCCTGGGCTCCATCCTCGGCAAGCTCTCGCGCAACAAGAAATGACGCTGATTGAGCGGCATCGGGTAGTCGATCATGTTTGGTAAAAGAGGCAAGGACGACGGCAACCGGGCAATACCCGAATTCCGTCCGCCGGCATCCGCTCCCGCCGCTCCCGTTTCGACAGGGACGATGACGGCCGAGCGGCCAGCCGCGCCGACGTCCAGCGCGCCGGTCGCGCCGCCGACTCGCCGTCCCGTCGAGCCACCGCCAATGGCGCCCGAGCCGCCGAGGAGGGTCCAGCGCGAGCGCTCGGAGACCTACTACGACACCAAGAGCCAGGTCTTTTCCGCGCTCATCGATACGATCGACCTGTCGCAGCTCGCCAAGCTCGATCCCGAGAGCGCGCGCGAGGAAATCCGCGACATCGTCAACGACATCATCGCGATCAAGAACTTCGCGATGTCGATCTCCGAGCAGGAAGAGCTGCTCGAGGACATCTGCAACGACGTCCTGGGCTATGGACCGCTGGAGCCGCTGCTTGCCCGCGACGACATCGCCGACATCATGGTCAACGGCTCCAAGAACGTCTATATCGAGGTCAACGGCAAGGTCGAACAGACCGGCGTTCGCTTCCGCGACAACCAGCAGCTGCTCAACATCTGCCAGCGCATCGTCAGCCAGGTCGGCCGCCGCGTCGATGAATCGAGCCCGATCTGCGACGCGCGCCTTCCCGACGGCTCCCGCGTCAACGTCATCGCGCCGCCGCTCTCGATCGACGGCACCGCGCTCACCATCCGCAAGTTCAAGAAGGACAAGCTGACGCTGGACCAGCTGGTCAAGTTCGGCGCCATCTCGCCGCAGGGCGCGGAGATCCTCAAGATCATCGGCCGCGTCCGCTGCAATGTCGTCATCTCGGGCGGCACCGGCTCGGGCAAGACGACGCTGCTCAACTGCCTGACCAACTATATCGATCGCGAGGAGCGCGTCATCACCTGCGAGGATTCGGCTGAACTGCAGCTGCAGCAGCCGCATGTGGTCCGTCTCGAAACCCGGCCGCCCAATCTCGAGGGCGAGGGCGAGGTGACCATGCGCGACCTGGTCAAGAACTGCCTGCGCATGCGGCCCGAGCGCATCATCGTCGGCGAGGTGCGCGGACCCGAAGTGTTCGACCTGCTGCAGGCCATGAACACCGGCCACGACGGCTCGATGGGAACGATCCACTCGAACAGCCCGCGCGAATGCCTCAACCGCATCGAATCGATGATCGCCATGGGCGGCTATTCGCTGCCGCAGCGGACCGTGCGCGAGATCGTCGTCGGCTCGGTCGACGTGATCATCCAGGCGGCCCGCCTGCGCGACGGCTCGCGCCGCATCACCCACATCACCGAGGTGGTCGGCATGGAAGGCGACGTCATCATCACCCAGGATCTCGTCCTCTACAACATCAAGGGCGAGGACGCGAGCGGCCGGTTGGTCGGCGAACATGTGTCGACAGGCATCGGCCGCCCGCATTTCTGGGACCGCGCCCGTTATTACGGCGAGGAGCAGCGCCTCGCCAATGCGCTCGAGGCGATGGAGAAGCGCGCTGACTGATGTATCTGGAGGTTGGAAGCAATTCCAGGGAAAGTGTGAAGCGGTTTTCCGTCCGGAATTGCGTCAAAACAAAGAGGTAGGGCGACTCGCCGTTTCTTGGGAACGGCGAATTGCCCTAGGGGCCCCGGTCGATGTTCGGAATTGACACCACCGTATTGGCGTTCATCGCGCTTGCCGGCTTCAGCGCCGGCGCGGTGGCCTATGCTTTCCTGTTCACGCGCATCGACAACGAGAAGCAGGCCGGCAAGCGGCTTCAGACCATCAAGACGGCCGAAACCGACCGGTCGGTGGTGAAAGCCACGCGCGACCGCGCCGCGGAAGCGGTCAAGCGGCGCAAAAGTCTTCAGGACACGCTCAAGCAGCTCGACGAAAAACAGAAGACCAACGATCGCAACCTCAAGAAACCGCCGTTGAAGGTCCAGATCCGCCAGGCCGGCATGCAGGTTCCGATCGAGCGTTTCTACATCTACTCCGCCGTCTGCGGCATCATCCTGACCGTCCTGCTCTTTTTCGTCCACGCGCCTCTGTGGGCTCTGCCGGGCGCCCTGCTGGTCGGCGGCCTCGGCCTGCCGCGCTGGTTCGTTTCGTTTCGCCGCACACGCCGCGTCAAGGCCTTCCTGGAAGAGTTTCCGAATGCGCTCGACATCATCGTGCGCGCGGTCAAGTCCGGTCTGCCGCTCAACGACGCGATCCGCCTGATCGCCAACGAATCGCCCGAGCCGGTCCGATCCGAGTTCCGCCGCATCGTCGATTCCCAGCAGATGGGCATGTCGGTGCCCGATGCAGCCATGCGCATGTCCGAGACCATGCCGTGCAGCGAGGCCGGCTTCTTCGGCATCGTCATCCAGATCCAGTCGCAGGCCGGCGGCAACCTGTCCGAGGCGCTGGGCAACCTTTCGCGAGTCCTGCGCGACCGCAAGAAGATGAAGGCCAAGGTCCAGGCGCTGTCTATGGAGGCCAAGGCATCCGCCGTCATCATCGGCGCCTTGCCTTTCGTCGTCGCCTTCCTCGTCTACCTGTCGAGCCCGAATTATATCATGCCTCTGTTCACCACCAGTGTCGGCAACCTGATCCTCGGTTGCGCGGGTGTCTGGATGTCGATCGGCATCCTGGTGATGCGCAAGATGATGAACTTCGAAGTGTAGGGGCGCGGATCCCGTGACAGAGCAGGTCGTCAAAACACTCACCGACCCTTCCTTCCTGATCGCGATGCTGGTCGGCATCGCCGTCTTCGCGACCGTCTTCACGCTCATGCCGGCGTTTGGCGGCACGTCGCTCAAGTCGCGCATGAAGAGCGTGGCGCTCGAACGCGACAGGTTGCGCGCCGAGCAGCGCGCGCGGCTGGCCAGCGAGGCCGACCGCCGTCGCAAGGGCCTGCGCGAGGAACAGTCCATCGGCATGCGCAACATTGTCGATCGCCTCAATCTTCGGCGTGCGCTTGTCGATGAAGGCACGATCCAGAAGCTCAAGGTGGCGGGCTTCCGTGGCCAGAACCCGATGACGCGCTTCCTCTTCTTCCGCCTCGTCCTGCCATTCGTCGGCTTTGCGCTGGCGGCCGTCTATCTGTTCGTGCTCGGCGGCCTGCCGCAGCAGCCGACCTTCATCAAGCTGTTCGTCTGCGTCGTCGTCGCCTATGGCGGCTTCTACGCGCCGATCCTCTACGTCAACAACCGCGCCACCAAGCGCAAGCAGTCGATCCAGCTGGCGTGGCCGGACGCGCTCGACCTGATGCTGATCTGCGTGGAATCGGGCATGTCGGTGGAAGCAGCCTTGCGCAGGGTCGCCGACGAAATCGGCGCGCAGTCGGTCCCGCTCGCCGAGGAATTCGTGCTCACCAATGCCGAGCTGTCCTATCTGCAGGATCGCAAGATCGCCTATGAGAACCTGGCAAGCCGCACCGGCCTGGAATCGGTGAAGTCGGTGTCGCAGGCCCTGGTCCAGGCCGAACGCTACGGCACGCCGGTGGCGCACGCATTGCGCGTGCTGGCCTCCGAAAGCCGCGACATGCGCATGAACGCGGCCGAGAAGAAGGCCGCGGCGCTGCCGCCGAAGCTCACCGTGCCGATGATCCTGTTCTTCCTGCCGGTGCTGTTCGCCATCATCCTGGGGCCGGCCGGCATCCAGGTTAGCCAGCGCGGCATCTTCGGCGACCAGCACAGCTCCTCGAGCCAGTAAGGCAATTCCAGGAAAAGTGTCGAGCGGTTTTCTGTCCGGAAT
>JAFKFE010001049.1:0-3370 GCA_017308345.1 Alphaproteobacteria bacterium
CCCAGCATCTGGTCGAGCTGATCGGCAAGGCCGAAAAGGGCGAGAATTTCTACCAGACCAATCTGTTCGACGGCTCCGAGGATGCCAACAAGGTGATGACCACCACCGTCATCGTCGGCAAGAAGACGGAGGCGGACAAGACGGATCCGGAAGCACCGGCGCTGGCCAAGCTGGCCTCCGACAAATACTGGCCGGTCGACATCGCCTATTTCGACGATACCGACAAAAGCGGCGAGGAGGTGCCGGAGTACCGGATCAGCTTCAAGCTGCATGAGAACGGCATCACCCGCGACCTCGTCATGGACTATGGCGACTTCTCGATGACCGGCAAGCTGGTGAACCTGTCGCTGTTCGACCAGACCAAGCCTTGCCCCGCTTCAAAGTAGCAACACTCTGACGGCAGGGTGCGGCTTGCACGCCTGGCCGCGACGCGCCATGTGTCTGGGTGACGGAGTGCGGCGGGCCTGATGGCGGTCTATGTCGATGCGGCGATCTGGAAATGGGCCGGCCACCGCTGGTGCCATCTTCTTGCCGACGACACGGATGAACTGCACCGTTTCGCCACCGAACTCGGCCTCAAGCTTTCCTCCTATCAAGGGCCGCCCAAGACCTCGGCGCCGCATTACGACATCACCGGTTTCGAGCGCGACCGAGCGGTCCGGCTGGGCGCGATCGAATGCAGCCGCGAGGAAATCGTCGCCATCTTTCGCCGCGTGCGCGTGCCCAACGGGAAGGTAAAGCGCTGACGGTTGCGCGGATCGCCGCAGGTGAGGTCGTTTTCGGGCACCCGGCTTGCGTTTGACGGACTTCCCCTCTATATGCGCGCTCATTCCACACACGGACTTTGGTGTCTGCCCGGGAGAAATCCGGCTGAAACCTCCGGTGGCATCAGGACATCCCGTCCGAAATGCCTGTGTCCGTGGAGGCCAACCGGAAAGGAACTAAAGAATGGCTCTGCCAGATTTCAGCATGCGCCAGCTTTTGGAAGCTGGTGCTCACTTCGGCCACCAGACCCATCGCTGGAACCCGAAAATGGCGCCTTATATCTATGGCGCCCGCAACAACATCCACATCATCGACCTGTCGCAGACGGTGCCGCTGCTGCACCAGGCTCTGAAGCAGGTGTCCGACACCGTCGCCAAGGGTGGCCGCGTGCTGTTCGTCGGCACCAAGCGCCAGGCGTCCGACATCGTCGCCGACGCGGCGCAGCGTTCGGCCCAGTATTATGTCAACTCGCGTTGGCTGGGCGGCATGCTCACCAACTGGAAGACGATCTCGAACTCGATCCAGCGCCTGCGCAAGCTCGACGAGACGCTCGCCGGCGAGGCCCAGGGCCTCACCAAGAAGGAGCGCCTGAACCTCGACCGCGAACGCGAGAAGCTCAACAAGGCGCTCGGCGGCATTAAGGATATGGGCTCGACGCCGGACCTGATGTTCGTGATCGACACCAACAAGGAAGCGATCGCCATTCTCGAGGCCAAGCGCCTCGGCATTCCGGTCGTGGCCATCATCGATTCGAACTGCGACCCGGACAAGATCGACTTCCCGATCCCCGGCAATGACGACGCGGCCCGCGCCATCCAGCTCTATTGCGACCTGATCGCCAAGGCTGCCATCGACGGCATCGCCCGCCAGCAGGGCGCGCTCGGCGTCGACATCGGCGCTTCGGCCGAGACCCCGGTCGAGCCGGCGCTCGACGCTCCGGCCAGCGAAGCTCCGGAAGCTTGATATCGAAGGCCGGATCCCGGCCTTCATCTTTCCAATAAGTTGGCGCGCTAAAGCGCTTTTGCCGAGCGCATCACCCGAGTCCCGGTTGGTGCGTCGGTGCATTTGAAACAAAGAGGCGACAATGACGATTTCGGCTGCACAGGTCAAAGAACTCCGCGACTTGACCGGCGCGGGCATGATGGACTGCAAGGCGGCGTTGAACGAGACCAACGGCGACATGGAAGCGGCCGTCGACTGGCTGCGCAAGAAGGGTATCTCGAAGGCCGACAAGAAGGCCGGGCGCACCGCCGCCGAGGGCCTGATAGGCGTCGATGCCGGCGTGCGTGAAGCCGCGGTCGTCGAAGTCAATTCGGAGACCGACTTCGTCGCCCGCAATGCGGCCTTCCAGGAAATCGTCGCCAACGTCGCCAAGGTCGCGCTTGCCTACGGCACGACCGAAGCGGTGGCCGCGGCCAAGTATCCGGGCTCCGACAAGTCGGTCACCGACACCATCAAGGACGCGGTCGGTACGATCGGCGAGAACATGGGCTTCCGCCGTTCGGCCAAGCTCACCGTGCCGCATGGCGCGGTGGCGACCTATGTCCACAACGCGGTTGCCGATGGCCTCGGCAAGCTCGGCGTGCTGGTGGCGATCGAGACCACCGGCAACGAGCATGCCGCCAACGCCTTTGCCCGCCAGGTCGCGATGCATGTCGCCGCCAGCAACCCGGTCGCGCTGAGCGCCGAGGAAGTCGACCCGGCGCTGGTCGAGCGCGAGAAGGCGATCTTCTCCGATCAGGCGCGCCAGTCGGGCAAGCCGGAAGCCATCATCGAGAAGATGGTCGAGGGCCGCCTGCGCAAGTTCTATGAAGAGGTCGTCCTCCTGAAGCAGGCCTTTGTGCTCAATCCCGACATCACTGTCGAGAAGGCGCTGAAGGATGCGGAGAAGGAGATCGGCGCCCCGGCCAAGATCACCGCCTACCTGCGCTACGCGCTGGGCGAGGGCATCGAGAAGGAAACGACCGATTTCGCGGCGGAAGTCGCGGCCGCGGTCAAGAAATAGCTCTGATCCAAGGGAGACGCGCAGCGTCTCCCCAAGGTCGCGAGCTGACGAGCTCAGGCAACTCGGCCGGGTGTCCGCATGGATGCCCGGCCGATTTCTTGTGCGGTGTCCATAAAGGCCCTGAGCTTCGGCGCCATCGACGCGCGGCGCGGGAAGTAGAGGAACAGGCCCGGTTCCTGGATCGCCGTCTGTGGCAGGATCTGGACGAGGCGGCCGGCGGCCAAATCGGCGCGCACTAGCGGCTCGAAGACGTAGGCGAGCCCGAGGCCGGCCAGCGCCAGGTCAATCGCCGCGAGCGAATCGGTGACAATGGCGGTGTCGCGCGTCTCGACGACGACGTCCTTGCCGTTCTCGGTCAGATCCCAACGATACAAGGCGCCAGAGCGAACCAGCCGGTAGCCGATGCAGTTGTGATTGGCGAGATCGCCTACGTTGCGTGGACGGCCGTGCTTTCCGACATAGGCGGGAGAGGCGACGATCACGGCTTTGAACGGCGGGGTCATCCTGACGGTGACCATGTCCCGCGCAATCATCTCGCCGAGCCGGATGCCGGCATCAAAACCCTCGCCGACCATATCGATAAGTCCCTGGTCCGCCACG
>JAFKFE010001049.1:3393-8017 GCA_017308345.1 Alphaproteobacteria bacterium
CCGGCCGGCCTTCCCTTCACGCCGCGGATGCGGTCCATCCGCTCGGCGATGTCCTGCAGGGCAGGGGCCGCCGTCTCCACCAGCTCCCTGCCTGCCTCGGTCAGCGAGACGCTTCGCGTCGTGCGGGCGAAAAGCGGCTGGCCGATGCGTTCTTCCATCAGCCGAACCGCATGGCTCACTGCCGACGGGCTCATGCCCAGTTCAGCTGCGGCGAGCGCGAAGCCGCCGCGCCGCGCCACGGCGACGATCACCGGCAAATGTGTGAGCAGATCGCGATCCATTCATGAATGATATCGCATAGTCTTTGCGAACAATGCAATCTTATCGATGCCTCTGGGCCGGTCCACATTGTCGCCAACACAACGGCAGCGGGCTGATGCCCAAGGAGAGACGAAATGAACGCGTTGAGACATGTAACTTTTGCCGCAGGAATGGCGCTGGCGCCGGTCGATGCCGGCGGCGCTGAACCGGCCGGCTGGCAGGCGCTTGCGGACGAGCGCGCCGTCATCCGCGTCGCCGACGCCATCGACCGGGCGGTGGATGCGCAGGACTGGAAGCTGGCCCGCAGCTATTTCGCCGAGCGCGTCACCGCCGATTTCAGCAGCCTGTCCGGGCAGCCCGCGGCCAATATCGCCTCCGACGACCTGATCGGCGCCTGGGCGGGCAACCTCAAAGGCAGCAAGACCAGCCTGCACCTGCGGACCAACCATCAGGTCGCGCTAGAAGCCGGGGCCGCGACCGTCCGTTCCAACGGCTATGCCTGGAACCGGATGGAAGGCAATGGCGACCCGCTCTGGGAAGTCTGGGGCACCTATGAGCACCACCTGACGCGGTCGGCCGCCGGCTGGAAGGTCGACGGTTTCACCTTCCGCATGACGCACGAGCGCGGCAATCCCTGGGTCAAGGCGACGCCTGGGCAGTAACCGGCGGCAAATCAGTTCAGGATCGGAAGACCATCATGAGCATGACCTATTACACGTTGGGCAATAGCGGGCTGCGCGTCAGCCGGCTGGCCCTCGGCACCATGACCTTCGGCACCGAATGGGGCTGGGGCGCCGACCGGGGCACCGCCCGCGCGATGTTCGACGCCTATGTCGAAGCGGGCGGCAACTTCTTCGACACGGCCGACCTCTACACCGGCGGCACCGCCGAGACCTGGCTCGGCGAGTTCGTGGCCGAGCGCGGCCTGCGCGACAAGGCGGTGATCGCCACCAAATTCACCTTCAATTCGGAACCGGGTAACCCCAATGCCGGCGGCAACGGCCGCAAGAACATCATGCGGGCGGTGGAAGCCTCGCTGAAGCGGCTCGGCACCGACTATATCGACCTCTACCTTTTGCATGTCTGGGACCGGATCACCCCGGCCGAGGAGGTGCTGCGCACGCTGGATGACCTCGTTCGCGCCGGCAAGGTGCGCCATGTCGGCCTCTCCGACGTGCCAGCCTGGTATGCCGGCCGCGCCCAGGTGATCGCCGAGCTGCGCGGCTACGCGCCGGTGTCGGCGCTGCAGCTCGAATACTCGCTCGCCGAGCGCGCCATCGAACATGAATATGTGCCTTTCGCCACCCGCCATGGCGCCGGCATCATGGTGTGGAGCCCTTTGGCCAGCGGCCTGCTCAGCGGCAAGTACAAGCCGACGCAAGCCGGCAACGCCGGGCGGCTGGACGGTTTCCGCAACACCACGCATCCCGGCTTCCAGAAGTTCAGCGACCGTAACTGGGCGATCGTGGCGGAACTCGAGAAGGTGGCGGGCGAACTCGGCCGCAGCATGGCCCAGGTCGCGGTTAACTGGGCGGCGACGCAGCCGGGCATTGCTTCCGTCATCCTTGGAGCGACGAAGCTTGCGCAGCTTGAGGATAATCTTGGCGCGCTCGACTTTTCGATTCCCGCCGGACTTCGCGCGCGGCTGGAAAAGGCCAGCGCCACGCCGGCGCCGTTCCCGCATTCCTATTTCGGTTCCGAGATACAGGCCCGGGTAACCGGCGGCGGCGTAACCGGCGACAAGCCGGCCGGTTATTCGCCCGCGGTGATGATCGAAGGCGAGGCGGTCAGCATCTCAAGTAACTGATCAAAAGACGGCAACCGATCAAACGGTGGCAACTGACCGAAAAAGCCTGGGATTTTGCACGAGGGCGCGGCGTGACATCGCCGCGCCCTTCGTGTATCGGGTCAACCCGTCATGACAGCATCGCCGGATGAAGCGGGGGCGGTTTCGCCTCCCGAAATGCCGCGCCGAGATTTCGAGGATTGAGATGACGGTGAAGCCCCTCTATCGACGTGTCGTGCTGAAAGCTTCCGGCGAAGCGTTGATGGGCGAGCAGCATTTCGGCATCGACGTCTCGGTGGTCGACCGCATCGCCGCCGACATCGCCGAGGCGCGCGCGCTGGGCGTGGAAGTGGGTGTCGTCATCGGCGGCCGCAACATCTTCCGCGGCGTCGCCGTCGCCTCGAAGGGCGGCGACCGCGTCACCGGCGACCACATGGGCATGCTCGCCACAGTCATCAACTCGCTGGCGCTGCGCACCTCGCTCAACAAGATCGGCGTCGACGCCGTCGTGCTTTCGGCGATCGCCATGCCGGAACTCTGCGAGAGCTTTTCCCAGCGCCAGGCGACCGCCTATATGAATCAGGGCAAGGTGGTCATCTTCGCCGGCGGCACTGGCAATCCGTTCTTCACCACCGATTCGGCCGCCGCCCTTCGTGCCGCCGAGATCGGCGCCGATGCGCTGTTCAAGGGGACGCAGGTCGATGGGGTCTATTCGGCCGACCCCAAGAAAGACCCGAACGCTGTCCGTTTCGACCGTATCAGCCATGCGGAAGTCATCAAACGCGGGCTTGCAATCATGGATACGGCCGCGATTGCACTTGCGCGCGAAAACAACATTCCGATAATCGTCTATTCGATCCACGAAAAAGGTGGTTTCGGCGATATTCTGAGGGGCGGCGGCCATTGCACGGTCGTCACGGACAAGTAACAGGCGTCTGGATCCGTCAAGCGACCACGGAATCCTGGACCAAATAACGATAGAAGCAGTGAACCCGGCGAACGGGTCGAGGAGATGATCATGAGTGGCGAGTTCGAAGACCTCAAGCGACGCATGGACGGGGCGATCGCCGCCTTCAAGCACGATCTGGCTTCGCTGCGCACCGGCCGGGCGTCCAGCAACCTGCTCGACGCGGTCCAGGTGCAGGCCTACGGCACGACGATGCCGATCAACCAAGTGGCCAATGTGACGGTGCCTGAGCCGCGCATGATTTCGGTGTCGGTCTGGGACAAGTCGATGGTCAGCGCGGTCGACCGCGCCATCCGCGAAGCCAATCTCGGCTTCAACCCGATCGTTGACGGCACCAATCTGCGGATTCCATTGCCCGAGCTCAACGAGCAGCGCCGTAAGGAACTGGTCAAGATCTCGCATGGCTATGCCGAGAACGCGCGCGTCGCTGTGCGCCATGTCCGTCGCGACGGCATGGACTTCCTCAAGAAGGCTGAGAAGGACGGCACCATTGGCGAAGACGATCAGCGCAAGCGGTCCGACCAGGTTCAGAAGCTGACCGACGAGATGATCAGCACGATCGATCACCTGCTTTCCGATAAGGAAGCTGAAATCATGCAGGTTTAGGGTCGGGTTTTCCGGCTCGAAAGCGAGACAATGGCAACGCCCGCGCATGTCGCGATCATCATGGATGGAAACGGGCGCTGGGCCAAGGCGCGCGGCTTGCCGCGCCTCGCCGGCCACCGCGCGGGCGTGGAGGCCCTGCGCAAGACAGTCCGCGCGGCGCCGGAGCTCGGCATCTCCTACCTGACCGTCTACGCCTTTTCCTCGGAGAACTGGTCGCGGCCGAAATCCGAGGTCAGCGACCTCATGGGCCTGTTGAAGCTGTTCATCCGGCGCGATCTCGCGGAACTGCATCAGAATGGCGTGCGGGTGCGGGTGATCGGCGACAAGGAGGGACTGCAGCCCGACATCAGGGGGCTGCTGCAGGAGGCCGAATCGCTGACCGCCGGCAATGAGGCGCTGACCCTCGTCATCGCCTTCAACTATGGCGGCCGCGACGAGATCGTGCGCACGGCGCGCAAGCTGGCGGAAGCCGTCGCGCGCGGCGACATGGCGAGCGAGGCGATCACGGCGGAGAGCTTTGCCGCCTCGCTCGACACAAAGGGTATTCCCGATCCCGAGCTGGTGATCCGCACCAGCGGCGAGCTCAGGCTATCGAACTTCCTTCTGTGGCAGGCCGCCTATAGCGAGCTCGTCTTCCTGCCTTGTTACTGGCCGGACTTCAGCCGTGAGCATCTGGCCGACGCCTTGCGCGACTTCGCCGGCCGTGAACGACGCTTCGGCGGGCTTGCCGCCCGCGATGTCGCGCTCTAGGCGCCGCCAGCCATGAGCAATCTTAAGCAGCGCGTCATCTCGGCAATCGTGATGGCGGCCCTGACCCTTGCGCTCACCTGGCTCGGCGGATTGCCGTTCCGTCTGCTCTGCGCGGCAATCACGGCGCTGATCTTCTATGAATGGACGCGCATGGCGCGCCTTGGGACCGGCGCGGCGATCGGCTTCCTGCCGGAAGCGCTGATTCTGGTCTTCATCGGCGCGCTGATTGCCGGCCTGCCTGCCTTGTTGCTGCT
>JAFKFE010001050.1 GCA_017308345.1 Alphaproteobacteria bacterium
GGCATCGACGCCCAAACCGGCCAGGCCCGCCTGGCCTTCCTGTCCACGGTCAACGATTTCGCCGCGGCGAACGCGGAGTGGTGCAAGGTCGCCGACATCTACACCCCGAACATCCAGGTGACGGGCGAAGCAGTCGCCGGCTACCTCAACGCGGACGGGCTCCATTTCAGCGAGTACGGCTGCTTCCTCAACAGCGCGATCGTCAAGGCGGTCTTCGACGCGATCACCGCCCCGGGCACCGCGAACCTCCCCGGCAACATGTCGGCGAATAATCAAATCCCCAACGGTGGCACGCTGCCGGGCTCGGCTGGCACCAAGACCGGCGTCACCGGCAGCATCCCCGATGGCTGGAACGCCGTGCTCACAGGCGCGTCGACCGTTGCCGCCTCGCTTGTCGCCAACCCCGACACCGGTGGTCAGACGCTGCAATTCGACGTCACGCCCACCGCGGGCACGGGCAGCGACAGTGTCTCGATCTCCCCTGTTGCCAACTGCGCCCTGACAGCCGGCAGCTGGTACCAGGCCTGGGCAGAAGTCGAGGTCACGAACGGTGGCCGGATCGGCCTCTCGCACCCCGGCACCGACGCAGGGGGCAACACGCTGTTCTCGTCCCAGGCCGGCATCAGCTATTACAGCAAGCAGTTCCTGCGCACGCCCCCCTTCAAGGCGACCGGCGCATCCAAGCCGACGATCAATCTGTCGATCCCGCAAGGTGGCGCCGCCTTCGTGGCGCGTATCAAGCGCGTGTTCGTCGTGCCGATCGTGAGCCCCTACACGACCTGGAAGGTGACGACCCCGCCCGTCAATGTCGTCCCACCTTCGGTCTCGATCCCCGGCGCCCGCGCGATCGGCTCGGTTGTCACGATCAACCCCGGCACCTGGACAGGCATCCTGGTTGGCTCCCAGCAGCAGAAGCGCTACCGGGCGGCTCTCTACCGGGATGACATCTTTGTTCAGAACATCGACTTCAGCACCACGGGCACCTACACGCTGGTAGCCGCTGACATCGGCAAGTCGCTTCGCTTCGATGTGAGCGCCGCCAATCAGGCCGAGAACCGCTCCGCGGTCGCCAGCGCAACACTCGGTGGCGATATCACCGCGCCGACCCTGTTGACAGTCGCGGCCACCAACAACACCAACACTCTCGTCCTGACCTACGACGAGGTCCTGAATAGCCAGGCGCCCGCGGTCAGCGCGTTCACGCTCGCCAACACGGGTGGCACGGACACTATCACGGACGTTGCGGTCGCCGGCCGGACCATCGTCATCACGAAGACGCGCGCAACCCAACTCGACGACACGATGACGCTCGATTATGTGGTGCCCGGCGTCAACCCGATCGCCGACACCGCCGGCAACACCGCAGCGGCCATCACTGGCCAGTCAATCTCGATCGGCGACGTGCTTATCCGGCTGCAAATCCGCGGCGCGCAGATGGTCGAGACCGCGAACGGCGACGGCTGGGATTATAGGTCCTCGTCGGCGGGCTTTAGTGGCACCGGCTACGGCGCATCAAGCGTGGCGATCCCAACCGGCCAGGACGGCTATTTCGGTGTGACGAAGGTCGCCAACGGCAACTGTGCGCTGTCCTTCAAGACCACTGCGGTTGGTGGTGCGTGGAACAGCGGCCGGCTCGGCGCGTATGGCACGGTCGGGGGCAACTATTCGAGCTACGGCACCGGAGCCACAACCCTGGTGGCGACCCAAGCCCAGAACAACGACCAGATCAGGGTGCGTCGGACGGGCACGGACTGCTTCTTTGAGGTCAAGCGAGCTGCCGGCGGCGACTGGATCCAGGTATTTAAGTGGGCCGGTATCTCGGGCGTGCCCCTCTACATGCACGTCTACTGCGCCAACACCGCTGCGCAGACCTGTTCGCTCCCGTACGGAAGCCCGAACGTCGTTTAAAATCAGACTGCTGCACGGTGCATCGCGCCTCGGTGGGCTCCCCACTGAGGCGACCCCATCTGTCCTTGGACTTTCATAAGGACATGCTGTGGCGGCTTTCGATTTTCTCAACGCAATCGTCCCTGCGAAGAAGAAAGCCAAGGTTGGCGGCACCGCCTCCACGCCTACTTTCAATCCGCAGCAGGTGGACCGCGTCCTCACCGTCCCGCAGTACCGGGATCACCTCACGGATCTCTTCACCTCCAGGCAGTCGGACGACAGCCGGACGCTCCTGCAATCGCTGTTCAAGTTCGACCCGGACGTCTCGGCCGCGCTCAACGCCTACCTCACGATGGCCAACACCGACTGGATCGTGCTCGCACGCGACCTGGAGCAGAACATCGACCGGGACGCCACCAAGAGCCTGATGCTGGCCATCGAGAAAATCGGTCGGCCGACCGACTACACGCTCGGCTTTCAGCTCAAGAAGACCATGCGCTCGATCGCCGAGGAGCTGCGCTACATGTGCCTCCTACGCGGTGGCATCGCCGCCGAGCTCATCGTCGACAAGCAGCTGATGCCCGACCGCATCCGCAACGTCGATCTGTCGACCATCCAGTGGTACGAAAAGAAGCCCGGCGAGTACAAGCCGATCCAGAAGATCTCGGGCTCGAACGACGAGATCAACCTCGACATCCCGAACTTCTTCGTCTCCCACTACCGCAAAGACCCCACGTCGATCTACGGGCACTCGACGTTCGTGTCGTCGATCAACACGATCGCTGCGCGCCAGCAGGTGATCAACGACCTCTACCGGATCATGCGCCTGACGGGTTTCCCGCGCATGCAGATCGAGGTCGTCGAAGAGGTCCTGACCAAGAACGCGCCGGAAAACATCAAGTCCGACGACGTCAAGCTCCGCGAGTGGAAGGCCAACCGCCTGGGCGAGATCCGCTCGGTAATCGAAGGCCTGCGCTCCGATCAGCCGCTGATCCATTTCGACAGCGTCCAGCCGTCGATCATGAACGACACCAAGCCTGGCGCCGGCATCGACATCACCGCGGTGATCGAAACGCTCAACGCTCAGAACCAGGCCGCTCTCAAGACCATGGCGACCGTCATCGGCCGCGGCGCCTCCGGCGTCAACACCGGCTCGGTCGAGGCGCGCATCGCCGCCATGAACGCCGACGAGCTCAACGAGCCGATCGCCGAGCTCCTGCAGAACATCTTCTCCTTCATCCTACACCAGCAGGGCTTCCAGGGCTTCGTCGAAGTCCAGTTCCGCAAGGCGGAGCTGCGCCCCGACACCGAACTCGAGCCGCAGCTGACGCTGAAGTCTACCCGACTCCGCCAGGATCTCTCGGACGGCCTGATCACCGACGACGAATATCACCTGTGGATGTACGGCCGGCTCCGGCCCGACAGCGCGCCGGAGGTTTCCGGCACCAAGTTCGTGACGCCCGTCAAGACGCAGGCCGACAAGGTCAGCCCCAACTCCGACCCGCTCGGCCGCTCGCTGGCGCCCGAGGGCGGTAAAGCCGCGAGGAGCAACTGATGGCCGTGAATATGCGGGGCAAGATCATTGAGGCCGGCTACCCGTGGCGCATCCGCGTCGGGTTCCGCAACTCGCTGGTCTTCGACGAGACGGCGACCTTCGCAATGCACGTCCGCGCCAAGGCGGAGGACGCGAACCCAATCGTCGAGCTCACGACCGCCAATGGTGGCGTGACCATGGTCGACACCACGACGCTCGACATCAAGATCCCGGCGACCGAGGCGAGCCTCTGGCCGGTCGGCAAGACGGTCGTGATGGACCTCGTGCGCACCGATGGCGGCTCGCCCGAACACCTTGGCCTCCGGCTTCAGGTCCCTGTCCGTAATCCGGTGACGAGGCTCTAAGTGGAAAACATCATCATCATCGATCCGGGTGACGCTGAGCTGCTCGTAGACGGCAGCACGACTGGTGATAGCGAGATCACCGTCGACAGCGGCAGCGGCGAGATGATCGTCCAGGGCGCGCTCGTTGGGGACGGCGACAGCAGCTTGACGATCGACGGCGTTGGCATCGCTGGTCCGAAGGGCGACAAAGGTGACAAGGGTGACCAAGGCATCCAAGGCCTGAAAGGCAACACGGGCGATGTTGGTCCCAAGGGTGATCAAGGCATCCAAGGCCCGCAGGGCGAACAGGGTATTCAGGGGCTGAAAGGTGACAAGGGCGACCCGGGTGATGGCGACATGTCCTCGGTCGTCTACGACACCAATGCGGATGGTAAGGTCAACGCCGCCGACGCGGCCGACAGCGCGCCGTGGACTGGTATCACTGACAAACCGGCGACGTTCCCACCGGAGGCACACACGCACGCCGATGCCACTCAGGCCGACTCCGGCTTCATGTCGGCGGCTGACAAGACCAAGCTCGACGGTGTGGCGGCCGACGCGACGGCTAATGCCACCGACGCCCAGCTGCGCGACCGCTCCACGCATACCGGGACGCAATCTGCTGACACGCTGACTGATGGTGCCGCCAACAAAGTCTACACAGCGACCGAGCAGGCGAAGCTAGCAGCGATCGCTCCCCAGGCCACCAAAAACGCAACCGACGCCCAGCTGCGCGACCGGTCGACCCACACCGGCACGCAGCCGCTCTCAACGATCTCCGGCGCCGGCACCGCGGCTGCGAAGAACGCTGGAACGAACCCTGGCGATG
>JAFKFE010001307.1:0-570 GCA_017308345.1 Alphaproteobacteria bacterium
GGTCGGCCTGGCGCCGTCCAAGTTCCTCTCCAATCTGTGCTTCTGCCTTGCCGCGTGCTGTCTGGTCGGCGCCGTCGTCGCGCGCCATGGCCGGCCCGTCCCTTACGCCGGGATCGGCGCGTTGGCGGGAGGCGGCATGGCCGCATTCTGCTGGTTCCTGTTCGTCCAGCCGGACCTGACGTGGCGGATCCTCGTCGTCAATTTCGCGCTCGGCGGCATCAGCCTGCTGGCCGCCGCCGAGCTGCGCGTGGTGCGCCGCAATGGCCCGACGGAAAAGATCCTGTTTGTGCTGGCGTTGCTCTCCGGTCTGAACTTCTTCGCGCGGACGCTGGCGGTCATCATCGCGCAAGGACCGTTCAAGAGCTATGACCAGCTCTATGCCTCGTCCTACTGGACGACGGCGCTGCTGTCGCACGCGCTGTTTTCGCTGCTGATAGCGCTTTCGCTGCTGGCGGCGGCGGCGCTCGACGTGGTGAAGGCGCTCAAGGCCGAGACCCGCACCGACCCGCTGTCGGGCATCCTCAACCGCCGCGGCTTCGAGGAGCGGTCGGCGCTGCTGCTCGACCAGTG
>JAFKFE010001307.1:579-1234 GCA_017308345.1 Alphaproteobacteria bacterium
CCCGTCGCCCTGGTGCTGGCCGATCTCGATCACTTCAAGGCGTTGAACGACCAGCACGGGCATGAGGCCGGCGACCGGGTGATCGCCGACTTCGCCGCCAAGCTGCGTTCCGCCACCGGCGCGCGCGGGGCAGCGGGCCGCATCGGCGGCGAGGAGTTCGCCGTGCTCCTGCCGCTCTGCGACCTTGCCTCGGCAAGGCTCTTTGCCGAGGCGATCCGCGCCTTCTATTCGGCCGGCGCGATCGATGGCCTGCCGCCCGGCGCCAGGGTCACCGCAAGCTTCGGCGTCGCCGCCCGCTCCGGCACGGAAGGGCTGATGCCATTGATGCGGCGCGCCGACGAGGCGCTCTACAAGGCCAAGAAGAACGGCCGCGACAGCGTGCGCCTTTCCTACGAGCGGCCCGAAACCATTTTCGTTGCCGAGCCGCTCGCCATCGGGTGAGGTAGGCTGACGCGGGCTGTCCAAGCCCTCTGCTTCGTCCAGAAGGCGATCGCAACGTTCGCGATTGGTCGAAGAACCCGCGACTTCGTCATCCTATGGCGAAGCAAGGAGCGAAGCGACGCGGCGGAGACCATAGGATCCATGCCGTTACATTTGAGCGATGCCAACGGTCCAGAATTCTGCCCTGCTGCACACTTCGGCTGAAGTCACGGCA
>JAFKFE010001051.1 GCA_017308345.1 Alphaproteobacteria bacterium
GATCTGGGACGACGTGTCAGTGGCTGAAGAATTCGTCAAGCTTGTCAATCATGAGATTTCAATAGACCGGTTTGAGGAACAGATCGTCTATTTCATCCGAGAGAGCGACTGAGAACCATCCCGGAAGGCACAACGCGTTCAGCAATCATCACCCCCCAGCCAGCCGCGGCAGCAGGAAAATCTCCGCCCCCGGTGGCAGCTCCTTGCTCCACGTATCGCGATAGATCGTCCCGTCGATCGCCACCGCGATCCCTCGGTCGATCCAAGGCTCTATCCCGGGCTACTGTTCCGCCAGCTTGCGGAACAACTCCCTGATGTCCTTGGCCTCGATCTCGTGCCTGGCCTTACCCCCGGTAACGGCGCTAAGCGAGCCCCAGAGAGTGACCTCGACCATCAGATCCTCATGGTGACATGAGCCGGAAACCGCTTCGCGCTTTCCGGCTTCACGTTCTCACTTTGCCTATGCAATTCCGGACGGAAAACCGCTACGCGCTTTTCCTGGAATTGCTCTCAGCCTTCCCGCTCCGCATCCAGCGCCGCGAGAATCCTCGGCGGCGACATCGGGATGTGGGTCATGCGCACGCCCACCGCGTTCGACACCGCGTTGGCGATCGCCGCCAGCGGCGGCACGATCGAGGTTTCGCCCACGCCGCGCACGCCATAGGGGTGGTTGGGGTTGGGGATTTCCAGGATCTGCGTGTCGATCATCGGCAGGTCGGAGCAGACCGGGATGCGGTAGTCGAGGAAGCCGGCATTCTGCAGCCGGCCGTCCTTGCCGTAGATATACTCCTCGTTGAGCGCCCAGCCGATGCCTTGCGCCGCGCCGCCCTGGTACTGGCCCTCGACATAGGTCGGGTGCACCGCCTTGCCGGCATCCTGCACCACCGTGTAGCGGATCACCCTGGTCGAGCCGGTCTCGGGGTCCACCTCGATGTCGCAGATATGGGTGGCGAAGGACACGCCCGCGCCGTCGGCCACCAGCTCGCTATGGCCGGCGATCGGCCCGCCGGTGGTGCCGGACTTCGCCGCGATCTCCTTCAGCGACAGCGGCGAGAGGTTGCCGTATTTCTCGCCCTTGGCGATGGCGTGGCCCTTTTCCCAGGCAACGTCGTCCACCGGCACGTCCCACATCTGCGCGGCGCGCTCGCGCAGCACCTTGATCGCGTTGCGCGCGGCCGAGATCGTCGCCATCGAGGAGGAGAAGGTGCCGCGGCTGCCGTCGGTCATGTCGTTGTAGCCGAGCGAGGAGGTGTCGGCGACGATCGCCTTGACATGGCTGTAGTCGATGCCGAGCTCCTCCGCCGCCACCAGCGACAGCGAGGCGCGGGAGCCGCCGACATCCACGGTGCCCACGGCGAGCGACACCGAGCCGTCCATGCCGATGTTGAGGTCGGTGCAGGTCTGGCCGCCGAAGTTGAACCAGAAGCCGCAGGCCATGCCGCGCCCCTGGTTGGTGCCCAGCGGCGCCTTCATGTGCGGGTGGTTCTTCACCGCCTCCAGCGTCGGGCCGATGCCGATCGGGCCGTAGACCGGGCCGTAGGAGGCGCGGGTGCCTTCCTGCGCGGCGTTCTTGATGCGCAGGTCCACCGCGTCCATGCCGAGCTCGTGGGCGAGCTCGTCGATCGCGCTTTCCACCGCGAAGGCCGCCATCGGCGCCGACGGCGCGCGATAGGCCGCCGTCTTCGGCCGGTTGACCAGCACTTCGAAGCCGACGGTCTTGACGTTGTCGAGCTTGTAGCAGGCGAACGCCGTCATCGCGCCGATCTCGGCCCAGGAGCCGGCATAGGGGCCGCAGCTATAGCGCAGCGTCGCTTCGGCGGCGGTGATTGTGCCGTCCTTCTTGGCGCCGATCCTGACGTCGATCGAGGTGGCGCTGGTCGGGCCCGAGGCGCGGAACACCTCGTCGCGGGTCATAACCAGCTTCACCGGCCGGCCGGCCTTGCGCGACAGGGCGAGCGCCACCGGCTCGGCCCACACATGGGTCTTGCCGCCGAAGCCGCCGCCGATCTCGGAGGAGGTGACGCGCAGCTTCGAGGCTTCCATGCCGAGCAGCTGGGCGCAATGCTGGCGGTAGACGAAATGGCCCTGCGTGCAGACCCACAGATCGGCCGTGCCGTCGGACGAGACGCTCGCCACGCAGGCATGCGGCTCGATATAGCCCTGGTGCGTCTGCTCGGTCTTGTAGGAGCGCTCGACCACGAAATCGGCCTCGGCGAAGCCCTTGTGGACGTCGCCATGGCCGAACTGCGTGCGCTTGGTGACGTTGGAGGGTTTTACCGGCTTTTCCTCCAGCCCCTCGGTGAAGATCTGGTCGTTGATCAGCGGCGCGTGGTGATGTGCTGCCTCGTCGACATCGGTGACATGCGGCAGCACCTCATACTCGACCTCGATCAGCTTCAGCGCCTGCCTGGCGGTGCGGGCGTCGACGGCGGCCACGGCGGCCACCGCGTGGCCGTCATAGAGCGCCTTCTTGCGCGCCATGCAGTTGTCGAGGATGTCGTACATGGCGGCGTCGCCGTCGGTCAGGTCCGGCAGGTCCTTGGCCGTGATCACCGCCTTCACGCCGTTCAGCTTTTCGGCCTTCGAGGTGTCGATCTTTTTGATCACCGCATGCGCGTGCGGGCTGCGCAGGATGCGGCCGAACAACTGTCCGGCCATGTTGAAGTCGGCGCCGTAGCGGGCCCGGCCCGTCACCTTGTCGACGCCGTCGGGGCGGATGGGGCGCGTGCCGACGGAAGAGAATTTTCGGCCTGAAAAGCGCGGATCGAAATTCATGGCTTACGCTCCCTTCATCACATTGGCCGCGTCCTGGACGGCGCGCACGATCTTGTCATAGCCGGTGCAGCGGCACAGGTTCCCGGCCAGCCCGAAGCGGATCTCCTCCTCGGTGGGCGAGGGGTTCTTGGCCAGAAGGTCCTTGGACGCGATCAGGAAGCCCGGCGTGCAGATGCCGCATTGCAGGGCCGCATGCTCCAGGAACTTCTGCTGCAGCGGGTGCAACTGGTCGCCATGCGCCATGCCCTCGATGGTCTCGATCTTGCGGCCTTCCGCTTCCGCGCCCAGCACTAGGCAGGAGCAGACCAGCCGGTTGTCGACAATGACGCTGCAGGCGCCGCAGTCGCCGGTGCCGCAGCCTTCCTTGGCGCCGGTGAGACCCAGCCGGTCGCGCAGCACTTCCAGCAGCGTCTCGTCGGGCTGGCACAGATATTCGATGTTGTCGCCGTTGATCGTCGTTGAAACCGCAATACCAGCCATTATTTGCCTCCCGCGCGCTTGTAGGCGATTGCGGCGACACGTCTCGCCAGCACGCCCGCGACCTTGCGTCTGAATTCGATTGTGCCGCGCTTGTCGTCGATCGGCCGGCAGGCGCCGGAGCAGATCTTCGCCAGGCGCTCGAGCGTCGCTTCGTCGAGCTTGGAGCCGACCAGCACTTCCGCCGCTTCCTCGACCAAGAGCACGGTGGGTGCTGCCGCTCCCAGCGCCACGCGCGCGGTCTTGATCGCGCCGTGGTCGTCCAGCGTCAGGTTCACGCCGGCGCTCACCACCGCGATGTCCATCTCGGTGCGCGGAATGAAGCGCAGATAGGCGTCGCCCGCATGGGCGGGCCGCTTGTCGAGCAGGATCGCCTCGATGATCTCGCCCTTGGCGAGAGACGTGCGGCCGGGTCCCGTCGGCACGGTCTCGACGGCGATGGTGCGCTTGCCCGAAGGCCCAACGACGACCGCTTTCGCGCCGGCCGCCACCAGCGCCGGCACGCTGTCGGCGGCGGGCGAGGCGTTGCACAGGTTGCCGGTGATGGTGCAGCGGCCCTGCACCTGCTTGGAGCCGATCAGATTGGCGGCCTCGACCACGCCCGGCCATGCCTTGCGGAGCGCCTTGTTCTCGCCCAGCACCGCGCAGGGCACGGCGGCGCCGATGCGGAAGCCGTCGGCCGTCTCGGTGATGTCGCCCAGGCCGCCTATGCGCTTGATGTCGACGATCAGCTCGGGCTCGACGAAGCCGCCCTTCATCCTGACGAGAAGATCGCTGCCCCCGGCCAGGATCGCGGCCGGCCCTACCGCCTTGGCGAGCTCGCCAACGGCATCTTCGATTGAAAGCGGACGTATGTAACGCATCGTCTCCCCTTGGTGGTCGCTATGTCAGCGACCGTTATAAAGAGTCTGGTTATAATGGCCATCCCGTTCGTGCATGTCCGGGTTGGGCCAGAGCCCTGTTCCAGATATGCCCAGAGGCCGGGCCAGGGCAGCCAGTCCTTCTCCCCGTTTCTATACGGGAAGAAGCGCAACCATTAGCTTAGGCGGGGCGGCGCCGGCGTTGGTCATTGCCCGTCTCCGCGACAAAACGCAAAACTGTTATTCGCCTCGATCGACCGCCGTTCCCGATGTCCATACCGGCGCGACCGAGACATCGCGCAACCCAGCCTTGCGCGCCCGCTCGACGAACACGTCATCGGCGAAGACCGCTCGCATGCGGGCGCCTTGCGCTCCGCGGCCAATCGCCGGCCGCGCACCGGTAAATATTGTTATGCCGGCTTGCAGTCTGTATGAGCTTGCATGACCTCTGTCTCCCGTCTGGCCGCGCTCC
>JAFKFE010001052.1 GCA_017308345.1 Alphaproteobacteria bacterium
TGGGCTCCCTGATCCAGCCGAGCGCGGCGCACAGATGCAGGTAACAGGCGCTGCCGATGCCGGTGTCGCCGCTGTAGCACCAGTAGTCGATGCCGGCATGCTCGCAGGCGCCGACGAAGCGCAGCATGCGGTTGATGCCGCCATGCGCCGTCGGGTTGCCGACGAAGGCGTCCGGCACCTTCAGCTCCATGGCGCGCGCTATGTCGATATTGTGGGTCGAGAACGGGATCGAGGTGTGGCGCCGCAACTCGCGCATCTCCTCGATCGTTGCCACCGGGTCCTCCCAGTTGCGAACGCCGAGCTCTTCCAGCGGGCCCGCCAGTTGCCTGGCGGTGGCCAGCGAATAGGCCTGGTTGGAATCGATGCGGATCATCGCATCGTCACCGAGCTTCTTGCGGATCAGCTCGACCATCTTCATCGAAATTCTCGGGTCGTGCGTCGAGAACTTGCCCTCGAAGAAGGTGGTGCCGTGGCGCTCGTGGAGCTCGACGCAGTAGTCGGCGACTTCTTCCGGCGTCTTCTCGCCCTTCACCCTGGCGCCTTCGCCGCGCAGCGAGAAATAGTCGGTGAAGGGGATTTCCTTGCGTACGGCGCCGCCGAGCAATTGGTAGAGCGGCTGCTTCCAGGCCTTGCCGCGCAGGTCCCAAAGCGCCATCTCGATGGCGCCGAAAGCCATGATGCGGGTACGGTCGTTGATAGATTGCACGCCGCTCCAGAAGGGCAGGCAGACTTCCTCCGCCCCGGCGATGTCGAAGGCGTCGCGCCCGGCGAGCCTCGGCGCCAGCACGTCGTTGATGATGGCCGCCGCGCCAGGCGTCGGCGCCTCGCCGAGACCGACAAGCCCGTCCTCGGTCTCGACCTCGACGATGGTCGGCGAGAAACCGTCGAGCTCGCCGAACACCCAGACATAGGGCGCTTCGAGCCTGTAGTTGATCGGTGTCGCCTTGACGCGCCTGATCTTCATGTCAGCCGATCTCGAAGAAGGGCTTGCCGAGCAGGCCGGGGTCGACATCGATGCCGAGGCCCGGTCCTTCGGGAATGCCCATATGGCTGCCAGTCACCGGCGGCGCGTTCCTGGCCGTGCGCACCGTCACCCATTCGTGGAAGGCGATCGCATGCAGCCGGCGCTCCGCCGGCGTCGACAGCGAAAGATGCGCCATGGCCGCGGTATCGATCTCGGCGCCGCCGGTGTCCTCCACCGTGATCATGAAGCCGAGATCGACCGCGACGTCACGGATCAGCCTTGTCTGCGTCACGCCGCCCAGCCGCGAGATTTTCAGCGTCAGCCCGTCGGCGGCACCGCGGCGATGGATTTCCAGCATCTCGCCCAGCGAGGTGACGGATTCGTCCAGCACCATCGGCTTGTCGAGCATGCGGCGCACCGACATGTTCTCCTCGATCGTCGTGCATGGCTGCTCGAACGTGTAGTCGATGCCGCGCGTGGCGTCGGCGAACTGGCGCGCCTGGTATGGCGTCCAGCCGGCATTGGCGTCGCAGAAGATCACCGTGCCCTTCGGCACCGACGAGGCCACCGTCGTAACCCGCTCGATGTCGTCATGCACATTGCCGCCGACCTTGACCTGCAGGCGGCGGCAGCCTTCGGAAATGATCCGTTTGGCAAGTGCCGCCATCTGATCGAGCGTGCCGTGGGTGACGACCCGGTAGGTCTCGGCCATATCGCTCTCGCGCCCGCCGAGCATCGTCACCAGCGGCACGTCGGCGGCGCGGGCGGCGAGATCCCAGCACGCCATGTCGAGCGCGGACTTGATATAGGGATGGCCCTTGAACACCGTGTCCATCAGCCGGCCGACGCCGGCAAATCCGCGTGGATCCTGGCCGATGAGATGCGGCGCGATCTCCGGCACGCCGGCACGGGCGCCGGCCGGAAACGCGGCCGAATAGAAATTGCCGAGCGGCGCCATCTCGCCCCAGCCGGTCACGCCGCTGTCGGAGGTGATGGCGACGATCACCACGTCGAAGCAGTCGGCGACGCGCCCCTTGGACATGCGGTAGGGCCCGTCCACGAAGGGCTGCACGACATGATAGGCCTTGATGCTCTTGATCTTCACTGTGCTGTCGTCCGCCTGTCTTCAGTTCTTCGACGCGCGCTTTTCGAGGCCGCGCGCGTAGGAAAGAAGCTCTTCGAAATCGAGGTCGATATGCTCGCGCGCATGGCGCTGGGCGGCGCGCATGTCGGAGCCCTTGAGCAGGGCGACGTAAGTCTCATGCACATCCTCGGCCGGCACCGGCTCGTTGCGCGCCCGTTGATGCAGCGCGAAATACATCTGCAGCCGGCTGGTCAGCCGCTGCCAGGTCTCCAGCAGCACCGAATTGTCGGCCCACTCGTAGATCAGCCCGTGCAACTGCAGCGCCGTCTCGATCTGGCGCGTGGTGTCCTTCGCCCGCGTCGCCTGCTTCACCGCCTCATGGCGGCGGTCCAGTTCGTCGAAGAAGCGCTGGTCGCGCAACGGCCAGGTTCGCTCGATGGCGAATTCATCCAGCACCTGGTTAAGCGAATAGGCGTCGATGATGTCCTTGGCCGTGACCTCGATGACGAAGGTCCCGGCATAGGGGATGCTGGTGAGGATGCCTTCCTGCACCAGCTCGCGCATCGCCTCGCGCAAGGGCGCGCGGCTCACCCGCATCTGCTCGGAAATCCTGAGCTCGTTGAGCTTCTGCCCCGGCTCCAACTGCCCGGTCAGGATGGCCCGCCTCAGCAGGGCGACGATCTCCGCCCTGCGCGTCGTATCCGCGATAGGACCGAAATCCAGCTTTGCCATGGGTCGACTCCCAAAAGGAATTTCTGCAAGACAAGCAGATTGTCGACAATCTAACAAGAGCTGATTTCCACAAATCCGGATGCTGGGCTGGCGGCCTCAAGCCGCGCGACCGTAGAAGCCAATCCTCTCCTCGTCGGTGAACGTTACGCCGGGCCGCTCATAGTAGGAAAACACCGCGATCATGCGCTCGCGATTGCCCTCGACCGTGGTGACCCGGTGCGCGGTGTTCTTGCCGCGAAAAACGTTCAGCGTGCCGGCCTTGATGCGCAGGATTTTTGCGTCCGGGTCGCGCCCTTCCAGCAGCTTCGCCACGCCGTCATAGTTCGGATCATCGTCCGAGCGCAGGTCGGTCCGGTACTCGAAGTCACCGCCGATCTCGGGGGCTTGCAGAAGCAGCGTCGTGGTGAATTCCGAGCGGTCGAAATGCCAGTTCAGCGCCTCGCCGGCGCGGTAGCCCATGACGTTGGCGCGGGCCAGCGGATCCTGCATGACATGCAATTGCGGCTTGTCCATCGTCGCCGCCAGGAACCGCGCCAGCGGTTCGTATTCGTAGATCGAAAGAACGGTGCTGCCCGGGATCTGGTCGGCGCAGACCGTGTGGCTGATCGTTTCGACCTTGCGCAGCGCCGGATGATCCGGCGAAAGCTCCGGGATCGACGGCTTGAAATAGATGTTGTGCATGCGCTTGTGGACATGCGAGCGCGTGTCCATCACCGGCCGGATTTCCGCGACGGCCCGTTCGGCGATGCCGGGCCGCAGGAAGCCCTCCAGATTGAACATGCCGCTGGCCGCGAGCGCGGCCTTGGACTCGTCCACCAGCCGCTGCCATTCAGCGCTGCCCTCGCGGTCGAGCGGGTAGCGGTCCAGGTCGAGAATGTTTTCGATCATGGCGTCCTCCAAATCCTGTCGTCACTACACGGCAAGGAAATCTTTGCCGCAACGTGGAAAATTGTTAGGCTTCCCCTAGAAAAACTTTCGAGGAAAATGTGGAAAAGCTTCCCCCTTTGAACGCGATGAGAGCCTTCGAGGTGGCGGCCCGCGCCGGCAGCTTCACGCTTGCCGCCACCGAGCTCGGTGTGTCGTCGGCCGCGGTCAGCCAGCAGATCCGCAACCTGGAAGACTGGTTCGGCAAGCAGCTCTTCATGCGCAATGGCAATCGCATCGCGCTGACCGATGCCGGCCACGCCATCTACCCGCAGACGGCGCATGCGCTGGGCGAGATCGCGGCGGTCGGCCGGCGCATGCTGGAAGGTGGCTTGCGCACACGCCTGGTGGTGAGTGTGCCGTTCTCCCTGGCCGAGCTCTGGCTGGCGCCGCGATTGGCGGCGCTGCTTGAAGGCTTCCCGCAAATGGCGATCGATGTCCGGGTCGAGGACGATCCCGTCGACGTGGTGCGCCAGAACATCGACCTGCGCATCTCCTATGGCGATTATCACTATCCGGCGCTGAAGATGGTGCGGCTCGTTCATGACGAGGTGCTGCCGGTAGCATCGCCCGAGTTCTGGCAGCGCAACGGCAACGGGGCCGCCGGCCTGGCGGACGTGCATGAGAGCCACTTCATCCACACCAACTGGGGGCCGAACTATGCCTCGCACCCGAGCTGGGCGGACTGGTTCGCCGCCGCCGGCGGCAGCCGCGCGCCGGACCCATCGCATGGCCGCCGCGTCGGCCTTTCCAGCCTGGCGATCGGCGCTGCGCGGCTGGGCCTGGGGATAGCGCTCGGGCAAAGGGTGAAGGCGAGCGCCGACCTGGAGGCGGGCCGATTGATCGCCCTGTCATCCGTCTCGGTTCGTCTA
>JAFKFE010001053.1 GCA_017308345.1 Alphaproteobacteria bacterium
ACCGGCTACCTGCATTCCTTCCCCTTCCTCACCGACGACCTCAAGCTCAAGACCGCCAACCGCATGTGGCCGCTGGGTCTCTATGAAGGCGTCGTCTGGGAGAAGAACCCGAAACTGTTCTATATCGGCATGCAGGACCAGTTCTACACCTTCAACATGTTCGACGCGCAGGCCTGGTACGCCCGCGACGTGATGCTGGGGCGCATCAAGCTGCCCTCGGCAGAGGCGATGGCCGAGCACAGCGCCAAATGGCGCGCCCGCGAGGAGACGCTGGAGGATGCCGAGCAGATGATCTGGTTCCAGGGCGACTACACCAAGGAACTGATGGACCAGACCGACTATCCGGGCTTCGACGTCGAGGCGGTCAACCACACCTTCATGGAGTGGGAGCACCACAAGATGGAGAACATCATGACCTTCCGCGACAACGCCTACCGCTCGCTGATGACCGGCACCATGGCGCCGTTGCACCACACGCCGTGGCTGCAGGCGCTGGACGATTCGATGGAGAGCTATCTCGAGGTGAAGGGCGTGGCCGCGGAATAGTTTCCCGGCCCGGGCGCGGAGCCGCGCCTTCAGCATGGCAGGCGCGGCGGCATTCTGATCACGATCACGCCGGCTCGACGACCTCCGGCTTCTGCAGCCTTGCCAGTTCCGCATAAGGAATATGGCAACGGATCGTATGGCCGGGCTGGGCCTCCAGCAATTCCGGCTCCTGCGTCTCGCAGATCGCCCCGATCTTGCGCGGGCAGCGCGTGTGGAAGACGCAGCCCGTCGGCGGGTTGGCCGCGCTCGGGATTTCGCCGTCGAGGCGGATGCGCGAGCTCTCGGTCCGGTCGAGTTTTGGAACCGCCGACAGCAGCGCTTCGGTATAGGGGTGGTGCGGGCCCGAGAACACCGCTTCCGACGGCCCGAACTCCATGATGCGGCCGAGATAGAGCACGGCGATCTTGTCGGAGAGATAGCGCACCACGCCGAGGTCGTGCGAGATGAAGATGTAGCTGACGTCCTGTTTCGACTGCAGGTCGGCCAGGAGGTTCAGGATCGCCGCCTGCACCGAGACGTCGAGCGCCGAGGTCGGCTCGTCGCACACCACGATGCGCGGATCGCCGGCGAAGGCGCGCGCGATCGCCACGCGCTGCTTCAGCCCGCCCGACAACTGGCGCGGCTTGACCGCCAGATGCCGGTCGGTGAGCCGCACCGAGCGGACCAACTCCTCGAGGCGTGCGTCCAGCGCCTTGCCGCTGAGCCCGCCCAGACGCTTCAAGGCGCGGCTCAGGATGTGCCGGATCGAATGCGAGCGGTTGAGCGCGGAGTCCGGATTCTGGAAGACGATCTGTACCGCCTTGACCTGATCTTCCGAGCGGCTGGCGAGCCGCGGCGCGAGCGCCTTGCCTTCGAGCTCGATCGAGCCGCCCTCATCCGGTGCGACAAGGCCGAGCAGCAACCTGGCGAAGGTCGTCTTGCCGCTGCCGGATTCGCCGACCAGGCCGAGCGTCTCGCCGGGCCTCAGGCTGACCGAGACATCCTTGACGGCCCGCAGCGGACGGCCGTGGCTGGCATAGGTCTTGTTCAGCCCCTCGACCTGCAGCACCGGCGGCGCCTGCTTGGGTGCGACGGCCGCGATCTCGGCGGGCGTGGCGCGCGGCAGCGACTGCGCCTTGTCGTGATAGTGGCAGCGCGACAGGCGGCCGTCGCCGAGGTCATAGAGCGGCGGCGGCTCGCTGCGGCAGCGCTCGGTGGCCAGCGCGCAGCGGTCGGCGAAGGCGCATCCAACGATATTGGCGCCGATGCCAGGCAGGAAGCCGGGGATGGTGTCGAGCCGGCCCTGGTCCTTGCGCTGGCCGCCGCGCGGCAGGCAGCGCAGCAGCGCGACCGTGTAGGGATGGCGCGGATCGTTGAAGACGTCCCTGGTCGAGCCTCGCGCCGCAACTGTCCGATCAGGTCGAGCACCTCGGCCTCGACCGTGGCGTCGAGGCCTGTCGTCGGCTCGTCGAGGATCAGCATCGAGGGGTCGTTGGCTAAAGCCATGGCGATCGCCACGCGCTGCTGCATGCCGCCGGAAAGCTGATGCTGATAGCGTTGCATGACGCTCGCCGGATCCGAGATGCGCACGCGGTTCAGCATGGCGAGCGCCTTGTCTTCCGCCGCCTGTCCGGCGACGCCGGCAAGCTCGAAGATCTCGGTCAGTTGCCGGCCGATGCGCAGCGACGGGTTCAGCGCCTTGCCTGGATCCTGGTAGACCATCGACACGCTGTCGGCGCGGGCGCGCCGCAGCGCTTCCGCGTCGAGCTTCATGACATCCTTGCCGTCGAGCGCGATCGAGCCGCCGGTGATCGAGCCGTTGCGCGGCAGGTAGCGCACCACCGACAGCGCCACGGTCGACTTGCCGCAGCCGGATTCGCCCACCAGCCCATAGGCCTCCCCGGCCTTGATGGTCAGGTTGACGTTGCGCAGCACCGCTCGGTTGCGGCGGCCGACGCGATAGGCGACTGAGAGGTCCTTCAGTTCGAGCGCGTTCTTCTCAGTCATTGAACGCCCCATGCACGCCGTCGGCCACCAGATTGACGCCGATCACCAGCGAGGCGATGGCCATCGCATCGAACAGCACCGTCCACCAGAAGCCGCCGCCGATCATGCCGTAATTGTTGGAGATCGAAAGACCCCAGTCGGGCGAGGGCGGCTGGATGCCGAAGCCCATGAAGGAGAGCGTGGCGACGGCGAAGATGGCATAGCCCAGCCGCACCGTCGTCTCGACCAGGATCGGCGGGATGACGTTGGGCAGGATCTCGACGAACATCGTGTGCAGCGCGCCTTCGTGGCGCAGCTTTGCCGCCGCCACATAATCGAGCTCGCGTTCGGCGAGCACGGCCGAGCGCACCGTGCGGGCAATGATCGGCGCGAAGCTGAGCCCGATGACGACGATGACCGTCGCCTTCGACGTGCCGAGCGCGACGATGGCGAGCAGCGCGATGATCACCACCGGGATCGCCATGAAGGCTTCCAGCACGCGGCTGACGATGTCGTCGACGATGCCGCGGAAGTAGCCGATGACGAGGCCGAGCGCGGTGCCGGCGATGGTCGCCAGGATGGTGGCTAAAGGCGCCACCGTGAGGATGTCGCGCGAGCCGACGATGACGCGGGAGAACACGTCGCGGCCGAGCTGGTCGGTGCCGAACCAGTGATCGGCCGACGGCGGCGCAAGCGTGTTGATGATGTCGGCGTCGAGAGGGTCATAGGGTACGAAATGTTCGCCGAACAGCGCGCACACGACCCAGAATAAGAGGATGGCAAGCCCGGTCAGGAAAGTGCCGGACCTGAGCAGCGAATGCAGGACTTCGCCCCAGGGGCTGCGCCGTGCCGTGTCGGGCGCCGGCAGGGCGGCGGGGGTGTCGGTCGCGCTCATTGCTCCGCTCCCAGCCTGATGCGCGGATTGAGCACGGAATAGAGGAAGTCGGCGACGAGGGTCGCCACGGCATAGACGATGCCGATGGTGAGGATGCCGGCTTCCAGCATCGGAAAATCCTTGCCGCGCGCGGCGGTGAAGATCAGCGAGCCGATGCCCTGGTAGCGGAACAGCGTCTCGATCACCACCAGGCCGCCGATGAGATAGCCGGTCTGCGTGGCGATGACGGTGATGGTCGGCAACAGCGCGTTGCGCAGCACATGGCGCCAGATCACCGTGCGCCACGGCAGGCCCTTGAGCACCGCGGTGCGCGTATAGTCGGAATCGAGCGCCTCGATCATGCCGGAGCGCGCCATGCGCGCGATATAGCCGAAAAGCACCAGGAACAGCGGCAGCGAAGGCAGGATCAGGTAATAGAGCTGGGTGAGGACGCCGGCGCCCTTGGGCCATGCCGCGGCGATCGGCAGCCAGCGCAGCCAGACGCCGAAGACCAGGATCAGGATGATGCCGGTGACGAATTCCGGCAGCACCGTCACCGACAGGCCGCCCAGGCTGATGATACGGTCGAGCGGCCGGTTGAGATTGAGCGCGGCGATGACCCCGCCGAGGATGCCGATCGGCACCACCAGCACGAAGGCGACCAGCGCCAGCTTCATCGAATTGCCCAAGGCGTCGATGACGAATGGCGCGACCGGCGCGCGGAAGATGTAGGAGGTCCCCATGTCGCCATGGAGGAAGTTCCAGATCCAGGTTCCGTACTGGACGAGCAGCGGACGGTCGACGCCGAGCGAATGGTTGAGCGCGTCGACGGCGCGCTGGTCGGCGAACGGCCCCAATATGGCGCGACCGACATTGCCCGGCAGCACCTGGCCGCCAAGGAACACCATGACGCTGAGCAGGAACAGCGTGACGAGCGACAGAGCCAGGCGCCGGACGAGGAAGACGAGGATGGCGAATACTCCTATTGGAGCCGGCTCTCCGTGGAGAGCCGGCCGTCAGGGATAAGCTGGTTCGCTCGCGTCAGCCCTTCGAGGCCTTGTCGAGGAACAGCTGCGACATGGCGGTGGGCTGCACGCCCGCCACGCCTTTCGCCGTCGCCGTCAGGTAGTCATAGAAATAGCCGAAGATGACCGGCGTTTCCTCGAGCAGCAGCTTCTGGATCTTGCCGGCCGTGGCCTTCTGCGCCTCCAGGTCGAGGGCCGCGATGTAGCTGGTCGCCAGCTGGTCGTAGTCCTTGTTCTTGAAATGCGCGGCGTTCCAGGTGCCGTCGCTTTTCAAGGGCGCCGCGAGATAGACGTTCGGCACGCCGCGGTGGCCGTAATCGGTGATGCCCATCACCGAATCCAGCCAGTTCGACTTGCCGAACACCGCATCGCCGTAATAGGCGCCCTGGTCTAGGATGTTGAGCTCCAACTCGATGCCGATCTCCTTGACCCAGTTCTGGATGAGCTGGGCGTATTCGGGGATTTCCAGGTAGCGTTCGGTGGTCAGCGTCACCTTGAAGCCCTTGCCGGCGCCGGCGGCTTCCATAAGCTGCTTGGCCTGCGCGATATCCTGCTCGCGCTGCGGCACGCTTGGGTCGGTCGACGGGTAGACGCTCGCGAACGGGCTGTCATTGCCTTCGGCGGCGCGGCCCTTCATCAGGCCGGCGACGAGCTTCTTGCGGTCGATGCTGAGCGCGATGGCGCGGCGCACGCGCGGATCCTTGAACGGGTCGGAATCGCACTGCATGTGCAGTTGCTGGTGCGCCACCGACTTCAGGCTGATGATGTCGACATTCGGATCGTTGAGCAGGCCGACGCCGGCCAGCACCGGCATCTGGTTGATGATGTCGATCTGGCCGCCCTGCAGTGCCAGGATCTGTGGCTGGATATCGGTGAAGAAGGTGAATTCGGTGCGCTCCGGCAGGGCCTTGTCGCCCCAGTAGTCTTCGTTGCGCACAAAGGAGGCGCCGACCTTGGGCGTGTACTTCTCCAGCTTGAACGGCCCGGTGCCGTCGAAGCTCTTCTCGTAGTCGCCCTTGTAGCTCGCCGGGATGATGACGGCGTTGTAGTTGTCGGACGACACCATGTAGGGGAAGTTGCCGTTCGCCGCGTCGAGATGGAATTCCACCGTGTAGTCGTCGACCTTCTTGGTGTTGCCCTTCTGCAGGATGCCGTTGAACACCGACAGCGCGTTGGAGGAATTGGCGGGATCGGCGAGGCGGTCGATGCTGGCGACCACGTCTTCGGCCTTCATCTCGCCGCCCGAGTGGAACTTGACGCCCTTGCGCAGGGTGAATGTCCACACCGTGCCGTCGGCATTCGGCTTCCAGCTTTCGGCGAGCGCGGGCTTGAGCACCAGGTCCGGACCGTCGACGCAGAGGAATTCCGCGACCTGTTGCATGACGAGCAGGCCGCCGGCATCGGCGATGGTGACCGGGTCGATCGCTGCGGCGGGCACGCTGCTGCCGACGCGGATGGTGGCCCCGGGCGTGCCTTGGGCGCGGGCAAGCGAGGGCATCGCGCCGAAGCCCGCGGCCATGCCGATGCGGCCGAGAAGCGGCAGCGACAGGCCGAGCAGGCTGCCGTGGCGCACGAAATCGCGGCGGCTGACGCGGCCGTCGATCAGGCCGTCGATGAGGTGGTTTTCGAGCGGCGAGCGGTTGCGCCGGATGAGGTCCAGAAGGCGATAGTTCTTGCTCATGGGTCTAACCCTTTCCCCAGTTTCTTGTGGTTGGCGAGTGTATTGCGGCTGACGAGTTCCGTGGAGTTCTCCTGTCCCGGCCGTCGTCGAAATCTCAATCGATCGAACTGTACCATGCGGCTTGGTCTGGTCCATCCGCTCCTTGAAGCGGGAATGTCAGATTTTCTTGATGCATGGACCTTCGGTCTTTGCGGCCCCGATCGAAATCGTGGCCGCTCTCATGGGTCGATATGTCGTCTCCTTTCCTTCAGGGACATCTAGTTCAACGGCAGTCTGCGGTAAGTCCCGGGCTTCTCCGGATCGTGATATTTG
>JAFKFE010001054.1 GCA_017308345.1 Alphaproteobacteria bacterium
TTCGACGTTCAAACGCACGAAGACCAGGAAGCCCGTGAAGGTTTGCGTCACGCCGGCGCCCTGGCCGAGCTGGACCAGGCCGCTCGCATGCTGCTGGTCGTCGGCCATCGCCTTTTCGATCGCCGCGCGCCGCAGCGGTTCGCTGAACATGTCGAAGCCGATGATCGACTGGTTGGACGTATCGAGCGGCTCGAACAAGACGATGGGTGTCCGCCACTGCTCGGTCGTGCCTGGATAGACCGGGTGGGCCGATCCATAGTCGTGCAGGATGTCGCGCTCGACCGCGGCCTCGTCGCCGGTCTTGGCAAGCCTGAGGAAGCCTATGCCGCGCAGGCCGGCGAAGTTGTCGTCGATGTTCAGCGCCGTGAAGAAGGCGTTGAATTCGCCGCGCGTGATGTCGCCGTTGCGCGCGTCGAACAGCGCCTGCGTCGAGCGCAGCAGCGACAGATGCAGGTCGATGCGGCTTTCGATGCGATTGAGCGCATCGTCGGCGGTGCCTTCGAATTTTATCCGCGCCGCCTCCTGCGTCGCGAAATAGGCGAACCCCGCCATCGTCAGGCTGATCAGCGCGACGGCGATGAAAGCGACAATGGGGAAGAGTTTCTTCAACAGCCGGGTCCAGCAACGGTCGGACCTTTATGGGCAAGTCTGGATGACAAGACAATGGCGAGGCCAAGCCGCGGTCGCGGCTGGCACAGCAGCCGGCGGCCGGCAGCCGGCTAATTCACCGCCTCAAGCCGCGATCCTCAGCGCGCCAGGCCCGGGGATGGCGCCAGGTGGGCATTTGCCGAGGATGATCATGCCGAGCACCTCATCCTGGGTGACATCGCTCGTCCGCGCGGTGCCGACCACCTGGCCGTTCTTCATCACGCAGACCCGATCAGCGAGGTCGAACACGTCATGGATGTCGTGGCTGATCAGGAAGATGCCGATGCCTTCGGCCTTGAGCTGCTTGACCAGCTCGCCGACCTGGGCCGTTTCCTGCGGGCCGAGCGCCGCCGTCGGCTCGTCCATGATCAGGATGCGGGCGTTGAACAGGATCGCGCGCGCGATCGCCACCGACTGCCGCTGTCCGCCCGACAGCTTGATCACCGGCTCCTTGAAACGCTGGAAGCGCGGATTGAGCCGGCCCATCACCTTGCGCGCCTCGGCCTCCATGGCCACGTCGTCGAGCGTGCCCCAGCTCGTCATCAGCTCGCGGCCGAGGAAGAGATTGGCCGCGGCGTCGACATTGTCGGCCAGCGCCAGCGTTTGGTAGATCGTCTCGACGCCGTATTTCTTGGCGTCGCGCGGGTTGGAGATCGAAGCCTCCTCGCCATTGATGAAGATCTGCCCGCTGTCGCGCTTGTAGGCGCCTGACAGGATCTTGATCAGCGTCGATTTGCCGGCGCCGTTGTGGCCGAGCAGCGCCATCACCTCGCCGGGGAAGAGATCGACGGAGGCGTCGTCGACGGCGCGGATGCCGCCGAAGGCGATCGAGATGTTGCGCATGTCGACCAGCGGAACGCCGGCGGGAGCGGATTTGTCAGCCATGTTGGTTCTCCTCCCATGGTCCATCTTTGAGCATGATCTCGTCCGCTCAGACGCGCTTGCGATAGAGGGTGTCGAGCCACACCGCGACGACCAGCACGGCGCCGACGACGATGCTCTGCAGCGGCGAATCGACGCCGAGCAGCACCATGCCTGACTGCAGCGACTGCATCAGAAGCGCGCCGAGCATGGCGCCGAGCACGGTGCCGGAGCCGCCGGCGAGCGAGGTGCCGCCGATGACGGCAGCGGCAATGACCAGCAGTTCGTCCAGCGTTCCCAGCACGTTTGTCGAGGAATTCTGCCTGGCCGACGAGATCGCCGCCGCGATCGTGGCCAGCACGCCCATGATCATGAACACCTTCATGGTGATCCAGCGCGTGTTGATGCCGGCGAGGTTGGCCGCTTCCGGATTGCCGCCGATGGCAAAGACATAGCGGCCGAAGCGCGTGCGCTTGGTGACGAAGGTCATGATCAGGCCGACGGCGACCGCCATCAGCACCGGAATGGCGATGCCATGCGCTATGAACAGCCCGCCTTCGGGGACGGTGATGTTGTTGGCGGCGGCGTAGCGGTTCACGATGCCGACCGGCCACGGATAGGAATTGGCGAGCCACACCGCGCCCAGGATGATCGCGCAGGTGACCGTGGCGAGCAGCGTCTCGGCCCAGATCGGACGCAGCGGGAAGCGGAAGCGCTTGCGCTGCACACGGCCGTTGAAATGCATGAAGACCACCGCCAGGCAGGCGACGATGCCGACGACCCAGCTCCATCTGGCGCCGATCGAGCCGGCCGGCCCGCCGCCCATCAGCTGGAAGGTAGCGTCGAGCGGCGCCACCGTCTGGCCGCTGGTGACCCACCAGGCGGCGCCCCGCCATACCAGCAGGCCGCCCAGTGTCACGATGAAGGCCGGCACTTCGAGATAGGCGATGATGAAGCCCTGGAAGGCGCCGATGATGAGGCCGAGCGCTAGGCCGATCAGCAATGCCAGGACCCAGATCCACGGATTGCCCAGTTCAAGCCCGACGAAGCGAACCAGGAAATGCACCTGGGCAAAGCCCATGACCATGCCGATCACCCCCTCGGCCGATCCGACCGACAGGTCGATGTTGCGCATGACGATGACCAGCACCATGCCGGAGGCCATGATCGCCACGGCCGAAGACTGCACCGACAGGTTCCAGAGATTGCGCGGCGTCAGGAACGTGCGGCTGTCGAAGTCGAGCGGATTGACGCCAAGGCGCAGGCTGGAGATCACATGCAGCCCGATCCAGATCAGGAGCAGCGCGCCGATCATGCCGAGCATGCGGGTGTCGAGCTCGGTCGCCTTCAGGAACCTGGCGACGGCGTTTAGTTCCGATGCACGCGCGGTGTCCGCCTGGGGGGTAGACGTCGTGTCGGTCATGATTTCCTCCCGCCGGCTTGTCGTCTGGCGCGGATGCCGGAACCAAGCCTAGAAGCTATCCGCCAAGGGCGGAAACGCAAATCTTTTTGAGAAAACGCCGCGGCTTCAAGGCAATCCCAGGAAAACTGCACAGCGGTTTGGCTCGGCGACGCCGTAGCCTTCCGTCAGGGATTGCGGAGACAAAGAACAGGAGCGGTTCATTGAACCGCTCCCGCCCGCGGCGAATGGATTTTGATCGAAAGTCGGCAAAGCTTCAGTTGCAGACCTTGACGCTGCCGGCAGGCACGCCCGCGCAGACTTCGTCCTTCTTGATCCAGCCGGCGTCGATGACGACGTCGAGATTGTCCTTGGTGATCGCGATCGGGGTCAGGAACAGCGACTTGACGGTGTTGCCGCCAGGCGTCGTGAAGTCCTTGGCGCCGGCGATGTCGCCCATCTTCTTGCCGTCGGCGAGCTGCGATGCGATCTCGGCGGCGTTCTTGCCGAGCTCGCGCGCGTCCTTCCACACCGACACGGTCTGCGTGCCGAGCGCGATGCGGTTGAGCGCCGCGTGATCGCCGTCCTGGCCGGAGACCGGAACGGTACCGGCAAGGCCCTGCGCCGTCAGCGCCGCGACGACGCCGCCGGCGGTTCCGTCATTGGCCGCCACGACCGCGTCGACCTTGTTGTCGTTGGCGGTCAGGAACTGCTCCATGTTCTTCTGCGCGTTGGCCGGCAGCCAGCCGTCGGTATAGGCCTCGCCGACATTCTTGATCTTGCCGCTGTCGATGGCTTCCTTCAGCACTTCCATCGAGCCCGAGAACAGGAAATCCGCGTTCGGGTCGGCGCCCGAGCCCTTGATGAAGACGTAATTGCCTTCCGGCTTGACCTTGAACACCTCGCGGGCCTGCATGCGGCCGACTTCCTTGTTGTCGAAGGTCAGGTAGAATACATCCTTGTTCTCGATCAGGCGGTCGTAGCCGACGACCGGAATGCCTTCGTCCAGCGCCTTCTGCACCGCCGGGCCGATGGCCGAGGCGTCCTGCGCCAGGATGATCAGCGCATTGGCGCCTTGCGAGATCAGGCTTTCGACGTCGGTCAGCTGCTTGCCCGGATTGGACTGCGCGTCGGCCGAAATATACTTGTCGCCGGCGGCCTCGATGGCGGCCTTCATCGCCGCTTCGTCGGTTTTCCAGCGCTCTTCCTGGAAATTCGACCACGAGACGCCGATCACCTTGTCCTTCGCCTCGGCGACCGACGCCAGCGTCAGCGACATGGCAACGCCCGCCAGAATGGCGGCTGCGAATTTCTTCATAATATCCTCCCTGCGCCCTCCGTGGCGCGACCCAGACTGGCCCGAAGGCCGGCACAGAGGCTTTTTTTCGAGCCTCAAAAAAATAGTGATGCAGCAAAACGGCGCTGTCAACCGAGATTCTGATGGCTTTTGATGGCTCCGGGCATTTTTTCGACATTCGCAATAAATAATGACATGGGCTTTGGCATCTGCCACTATCCCTGGCGTGTCAGCGACAGGCCAAGGCATCATCACAAGGCCGCGACGACCGGGAGGACGTGCGAGACAATGTCGGTCGGAATCCGCCACGACGACTTGCGCCGGCGCAATCGCGCCATGGTGATCGCGGCCGTGCGCCGCGCCGGCCAGATCTCCGCCGATCTGATCCAGGAGGGCATTCTCACGGAAAGCAAGGCCAGCGAGCCGACGGCCTTGAAACGCGGCCGGCCGCAGATCGGCCTCGCGCTCAACCCTGAAGCCGCCGCGGTGCTGACGGTGGTGCTGTCGCTCAACTTCCTCTCCGTCGCCGTCATCGACTATGCCGGCCAGGTCATTGCCGAGGAGCAGCGCCGCCTCGACACGCTGACCATGCCGCGCGACGAACTGATCGGCGAATGCGTCGCCATCGTCAGGCGCCGGCTGGGGGATCCCGACCTGGATGTCGGCAGCGTCGCCCGCATTGCCATGGGCATTCAGGGCATCACCGATTCCCACGCGCGCGCCATGCTGTGGTCGCCGATCACGCCTCTGACCGACATTCCCTTCGCCGACATCCTGGAGACGGAATTCGGCATCCCGGCCACGATGGAAAACGACTGCAACATGATGGCGGTGGCGCTGCAATGGCGCGATCCCGAGCGCTATCGCGACAATTTCATCGCCATCCTCTTGTCGCACGGCATCGGCATGGGCCTGGTGCTGAAAGGCCAGCTTTTTATGGGCACGCATTCCTCCGGCGGCGAGTTCGGCCACATGATCCACCGGCCGGGCGGGGCGCTTTGCCGCTGCGGCCGCCGCGGCTGCGTCGAGGCCTATGCCGGCAATTATGCGATCTGGCGCAGCGCCATGGGAATAAGCGAGGATGCCACGCCGACCGACGTCGGCGACGCCGATATGCGGGCGCTGGCGGCAAAGGCCCGGCAGGGCGAAGGTCCGGAGCGTGAAGCCTACCGCCGGGCGGGCGAGGCGCTGGGCTTCGGCCTCGGCAGCCTGTTCGCCCTCATCGACCCCGCGCCCGTCGCCATGGTCGGCGTCAGCGCGGCTGCCTTCGACCTGATCGAGCCGGCGCTGCGGGAGGCGATCGCCCAGACCGCCGGCGGCCAGCACTCCAAATCGATCTCCTTCGACACCGAGCCGAACGAAC
>JAFKFE010001055.1 GCA_017308345.1 Alphaproteobacteria bacterium
GTTGGCGCTGGGAATGTGCGGGCGCCAGGAATCGTGGTAGAAAGAGGTGTCGAGATGGATATGGCCCTCGACGAAGGCCGGCAGCACGAGCTGCCCGGCGAGGTCGATGGCGCCGGCCGGCGGCAAGGCCGCATTGGCCGCCGGCGCGACGGCGCTGAAGCGGCCACCGTCGACTGTGAGGTCCGCGAGTGTCCCGTCGGCAAGCCGGGCGTTGAGAAAATGAGTCCGGTTCACGATGCAATCCGTTGAAAAGGAAAGCGTCAGTGGTCGCCGGTCGGGCGCACGAGGTCAATGCGGCCAGGGATAGAAAGTGTTTCGCGCTTGCCTTCCCTCCTTGCGGAAGGAGGCAATTTCCACGGCCGCCAATACCGTTTTCGCGGAAGTTTCAGCGGGCTGCGAATGTGCCATTGTGAAGTCTGCGGTATGAGGCCGCCGTGGTCGACGCGGACGCCCAAGCACATCCCCAACAATGCGCCCCCAACGGCCGCGTCGACCATGATATCGAGATGCCAACGGCGACCTTGCCCTAGGGTCGCCGTTTTGGCTTAGTCTTGATCAGCCTTGGGCGCCGGCATATTCGGCGACCAGTCCCTCATACGCATCGAAGGCCGGCAGCGCCGCGTAGCTGTGCGCGGCAGGCGTCGTCGCCCAGGGCAGTTTCTCGGCCGTCCAGGTTTCGATGAAGGGCGTGAACCAGGCATGATCGTCGAGCATGGTCGGACGCAGATTGACGAACCAGTCCATCCCTTCGGGCCGGGTGAACATCCAGGTCATGCAGTAACCGCAGAAATAGTGTCTCGACGCGCCATGCAGGCCGCCGATCACAGGCTCGCCCTTTGTCACCTCGAAACCTTCCGAGGGGATCGCCGCGCTCAGCGAATAGGCGCTGGACGACATGCGCTGGCAGCCGGTGCAATGGCAAGCCATGGTGAGCATGGGTTTCGCCGAGATCTTCAGGCGCACGCGGCCGCAGCGGCAGCCTCCTTCGGCGGGTAGAGTGAGGGTGGGCAAGATGGGCTCCTTGGGTTTGGGTCGTTGGATCGAGACTTTACTGACAAATGCTGGCGGGACAGCGCTCCCCTCTGTCCTGCCGGACATCTCCCCCACAAGGGGCCTGTTGCGCAGTTAACGCGACTTGGCTCGCGGGGGCGTTTGGCCGTGAGATCTCGCTCTGTTTTGGCTTTTGTGGTGGAGCTAATGGTGGCGGCGCGGTCTTCGGCCGGATGCTGGGCGCACCTATGGCGTCATAGCCGCCCATCGGCGCATATTGAAGGCGATGGCGGCAAGCGTCACCTGAGCCGTGGCCTTGGCCAGCCCGACATAACGGATCGTGGTCAGCTTCATTCGGTTCTTGAGCGTGGCGAAGGTGGTCTCCACCACCGCCCGCCGCCTCGCGATCAGGCGATTGTAGCGCTTGAGCCGCGGCGGCAGTTCGGGATGGTGCTTGTTGGGCCGGCGGGCAATGCGCGCCTTCCTGCCCTCGGCCTTGAGCCCGGCACGACGGGCATGCGTGTCGTAGGCGGCATCCGCCCACACCGTCTTCTCATCGCCGCGCACCAGGCGATCGGCCACGACCGTGTCGTTGACGTTGGCCGGTGTGGTGATCACCGTGCGGATCAAACCGGAGCCCTCGTCGACTCCAACATGGGCCTTGTAGCCAAAGGTGAAGCCGCCTTTGCCCTTGCGCGCGGTGATGCGGGCGTCCGCATCCTGCGACGGTCGCTCGGGCGTCGGCGGCACCGAGACCGCATCGATCAGCGTCGCGTCCAGCATCGTGCCGCGCTTCAGGATCACGCCGGCTTTCTCCAACTGCCGGTCCAATTCGTCAAACAGCTTCTGCATCAGCCCTTCGCCGACAAGCAGGTTGCGAAAGCGCGACAGCACCGTGTGATCGGGAATGGTCTCCTCTAGGCCGAGCCCGACAAAGCGCCGGAATGACAACCGATCGCCGAGCGCTTCCTCAAGCTCACGATCCGACAGCCCATAGAGCGATTGCAAAAGCAGCGCTTTGAACAGAACCAGCGGCGGCCAGGCCGCACGGCCCGGCCCGCCATCGCGCAGCGGGTTGAGCAGCTTCTCGAAGCGATACCACTTCACCAGACCGGACAGCCGGTCGAGCGGCGAGGCGCCGCCAGCAAGCTTCTGGCCCAGAAAGGCCTCCGCCAGACTCAACTGACCCGTCTGCTTCACCGCCATTGCGATTCCCTCCGAGTTCCATCCTCAGAGAATCACAACCGGTGAATTACGCAACAGGCCCCTTGTGGGGGAGATTGGCAGCTTCGGCGCCCCGCTCATCCTGAGACGTTGGCGATTGACGAAAGCCGCGGTGAAATCTGATCTCCCCCCTGGTGGGGGAGATGCCCGGCAGGGCAGAGGGGGGCGCGAAGGAACGCGGCCTTTCAGTCCTTCCCGGTCAGTTCCGCCGTCGTCGCCATCCGCGCGCCCTGCGTCTCGAAGGCCTCGTTGTGGCGGGCGATGATGTCGGGCGCCTTTTCCCTGTCGCTGTCCAGCGTCGAATGCGCGTCGGAGACGACGGTGACGCCGAGCCCCTCGGCGAAGGCTCCCTTGATGGTCGCCGCGACGCAGAAATCGGTCTGCGCGCCAAGAAGCACGACGTCCTTCGCGCCCTGCCCGGCCACCCATTCGGCGAGTTCGGGGTTTGAGAAGGCGTTGCCGACGCTTTTGCCGAAGGTCGGCTCGTCGGCGGCCTGGCCAAGCAGCGGCCAAACCGGCCAGCCGGAAGCGCCCGGCGCCAGCGGGTCGCCCGCCGGCCCGTCATGACGGATGAACGCCACCTTGCGGCCGGAGCCACGTGCCCAACCTATCAGCCTGCGGGTGCGTTCTGCCATTGCATCGGCGTCATGGATCGGCGGCTCGAAACGGCCGTCGAACATTCCGGTCTGCAGGTCGATGACGATGAGCGGCGCGGCGGCGGAGGGAGCGGTGTCCGGCATGGCGGCGAGGATAGCGTGGGTGGGAGATGGGTCAAGGCGAGGTACAACCCGCGGGCAACTGACAAACCAAGACTCACAATCAGGAGTTGAATTGTGAGTGAGATGCAACTATCATTGCCGGGGCAATGGGGGTGGAGATGACGGACCAGTATACCGTATTCCTAATTGGGGGAGGCACACGTGGCGATGACGAGCAGGCCCTCTTTACGCTGCATCATGCCGGGGCAAAATGCCGACTCACCTGCAGTTATCGAGACACGGTTATCGAGGCTGAAGAGGACGACTATTTCGAAGCGCTGTTCCAGATTCGCCTGCGCCTTGAATTGGATGGGCTGCTGCCTTTCTGCTACGGCGCCAGCGCGAGAGTCTACCCGGAAGGAACAGTGGTCGAAATGAGCCGGGGACTAATCGCCTGCAAGGTAAAGATGGGACAGACGCCGAAAGAGACCGATCTGGTCAACATCTTTGCCGAGGGCCACGACGTGGTGCCCGCTTTTCCACGCATGCAACAGGAATGCCGGGACGCTTGGCTCGCTTCACTGCCTTCCTGACGAGAAGCATCGATACGCCACAACTCACGGGAATTTACGTATGACCGCCGTTGATCCCAATTGGCCTTTTGACGATCCGCCAAACGTGGCCGTCTTTACGATCCATCAGATAGTCACGGGCGAGCACATTGTAGATTACGTGGCTCACGATGATGACGATGGCGCCTGGCAGTTCATGAACCGTGCTGTCGGTTTCAAGATGGCCGATGCCATGCTTGTCGGCCTGGCGGAGATGGTAAAGCGTGACAGCTCGCTTCGCGATCTCTGGGACCTCCCCTATGGCTGGTGCGCCTGGCGTGAGGCAAAGGGCTTGCCCTGGCACAGGGCCAGAAAAGAGCCGGAGGTGGAGTGATGGCCTAACCGTCGCGCCTCAGACGTTCCTCGGATCGGCCAGGCATTGCGGGATCGCGCGGGTGGCGGCGATCAGCTTGCCGCGCACTTCCGAGGGCCGGCGCAGGTTCTGCCAGTAGGCGCCGATGCCCTTCATTTCATTGCCGGCATCGCCGCCCAAGGCGCCGTCGGCGGCAACCAGCATGGTCACGATCTTGACGCCGCAGGCAAGGTTGCGGTCCGGATCGGTGATGTCGACCTCCGACTTGAAGCCGCAATGGTATCGCTGCTCGTCCGACAGCGACAATTGCAGCAGGCCGATCGAATACTGGTCCTGGTCCTCTTCCCAATAGGCGGCGGAGCTGCTGTTGACGGATTCCGCGCTGACCAGGTCGGTAAGCAGCGTGCGCCAGAACACGGCGCGCCCGCCACGGCCCTGGCGCAGATAGCCCGGGCAGAAAACCCCTATGTCGGAAGGCTCGAGGCCGCTCAGCGGCTTTTCGGCATCGATCAGGTAGGCCAGCTTGCGCGCCACGGTCTTCTGATCGACCAGTTTTGTCACCGCGCCCTGCCCCGCAAGGCAGTTCTTCGCGAAGGCCTGCGCCTCCGGCTGGCTGGTGTGCCCGTGCGATTTCCATTGCGCGGTGCAGGATGGCTGGGATGCGACGACGGGCGCGGCTTCTGGAGGAGCAGCCGCCAGTTTCTCCGGCTTCGGCGCGGCTGCCTTCGG
>JAFKFE010001056.1 GCA_017308345.1 Alphaproteobacteria bacterium
GGCCGGACCGCACCTTCAAGGTCGGCGAAGCGCTCAACAGCGCCGACTATGTCCTCGCGGGGGGCGGCTTTCCGGTCACCGTCAAGGGCGCCGGCGTCATCGGCGTCATCGCCGTTTCGGGTCTGCCGGAGCGCGAGGACCATGGCGTCGTGGTCGATGCGCTCTGCGCCCATCTTGGCATCGATGCGAGCGGGCTCGCGCTGCCGCCGGAAGAAAAATGACCGACCCGAAAAGCTTCCTCACGTCGATCTTCAACGCCGCCGTCGCCGCCGCCGATCCGGAAAAGACGATCCGCAATCATTTGCCGGCAAAGCCAAAGGGCCGCACCATCGTCATCGGCGCCGGCAAGGGTTCGGCGCAGATGGCGGCGGCCTTCGAGAAGGTCTGGGACGGGCCGATCGATGGCCTTGTCGTCACCCGTTACGGCTATGGCGCCAGATGCGAACGCATCGAGATCATCGAGGCGGCGCATCCGGTGCCGGATGCCGCCGGCCTGGAGGCCTCGCGCCGGTTGCTGGAAAAGGTGCGCGGCCTGACCGCTGACGATCTGGTGGTGGCGCTGATTTCCGGCGGCGGCTCGGCCCTGCTGCCGTCGCCAGCTCCCGGGCTGACCCTTGCCGACGAGATCGCCGTCAACGAGGCGCTGCTGGCCTCCGGCGCGCCGATCGCGGCGATGAACACCATCCGCAAGCATGTCTCGACGATCAAGGGCGGACGCCTGGCTGCCGCCGCCTACCCGGCGCGCGTGGTATCGCTGGTCGTCTCCGACATTCCCGGCGACAATCCGGCGCTGGTCGCCTCGGGCCCGACCGTTCCCGACACAGGCAGCCGCGCCGATGCGCTGGCCTTGATCGCCGCCTACAACATGAAGCTCCCGGCCTCGGTCATGGCGCACATCCAGTCGCCGGCCGCCGACGCGCCGCGCCCCGATGATCCGCGCTTTGCCGGCAATGAAGTGCATCTGACCGCCTCGGCCGGCGTGTCGCTGGAAGCAGCCGCCGCCGAAGCGAGGCGGGAAGGCATCGAGGCCGTCATCCTGTCGGATTCGATCGAGGGCGAGGCGCGCGAGGTCGGCGGCGTCCACGCCGCGATCGCGCGCGAAGTGGCGACGCGTAACCGGCCTTTTGCAAAGCCGGTGTTGATCCTCTCCGGTGGTGAAACGACTGTGACTTTGCGCGCCCGGGGCAAGGGCGGCCGCAACTCGGAATTTCTGCTCGCTTTCGCCATCGGCATCGACGGTGTGAACGGTATCGATGCTTTGGCCGCCGACACCGACGGCATCGACGGCTCGGAGAACAATGCCGGCGCCTTTGCCGACGGCTCGACCGTGACGCGCATGCGTTCGGCAGGCGTCGACGCCAAGGCAATGCTCGCCGGCAACAACGCTTGGACGGCTTTCAACGCGGTCGGCGATCTTTTCGTGCCGGGACCGACCGGGACGAATGTGAATGATCTCAGGGCGATCCTGATCCGCTAGCCGCCAACGTCGTCATTCCGGGGCGGAGCAGGAGCGAAGCTCCGTCGCGAAGACCCTGGAATCCGCTCCGTGACCTCGGGCATGGAATGCAGCAGAGCAGAATTCGGCACCGTTGCGGCGCATCGAAGTCACGGCATGGATCCTCGGGTCTGCGCGCGTCGCTTCGCTCCTTGCTCCGCCCGTGGATGATGACCTAATGGGCGTTTCGGTAAATCTCCAAGGCCGCGCGACCTCCATACAACAGGATCCGTTAAACCCTTCCTTGGGCGCGCAGAACAACGGTCACGCCCCCATCAACTCCCTCACATTCCGCATATCCCGCAAGAACCGCTCCCGCTCCGCCTCCTTGTCCGCCTGCTCGCGGATGCGCAGGGTGAAGGAGGGGTGGATGGTGAGGAACACGCGCAACCCATCCTCGCGCTCGACCACGTCGCCGCGCATCTTGGTGATCGGCACCGCCTTGCCGAGCAGCGACTGCGCCGCCGTCGCGCCGAGCGCCACCACGAGGTTGGGCTTGATCAGGTCGAGCTCCTTGTCCAGCCACCAGCGGCAGGCCTGGATTTCTCCGGCATTAGGCTTGGAGTGGATGCGCCGCTTGCCGCGCGGCTCGAATTTGAAGTGTTTCACGGCATTGGTCACATAGACCTTGCGGCGGTCGATCGCGGCGTCGTCGAGGATGCCGTCGAACACCTTGCCGGCCGGCCCGACGAAAGGCTTGCCGGCCAGATCCTCCTGGTCGCCGGGCTGTTCGCCGACGAAGATCACATCGGCATTCTCCGGCCCCTCGCCGAAAACGGTCTGCGTCGCATCGCGCCAGAGCGGGCAGCGATGGCAGCCTTTCGCCTCTTCGCGCAACTGTGGAATATCTTTCGCCTCAGGCCCAACCACATCGGCCGGCCTCGGCGCCGGCCAGTGCTTGGCCTGGACCTTGGCGTGGTGCGGTGCTGGGGTGGTGGGCATCCGGTCGATCATGGCTGACGCGGCTTTGTCCGCTCCTGCTATCAGGTCTGGAATGAGCGAGGCCTCGGGAAGGTTCCGCCAATATTTCTTCGGCATCTCCTTCTGCATCGCCTTCACCTTGAGACGCGCCGGGTTGAAGATATTCTCGAAATAGGTCCGCCACAGCGTCTCGGCATCGTCTTCCGCCGGCGCGTCGCGCTTGCCGGCGCCCGGGCCGATGGCCAGCCGCTCGCCATTCCAATCGGCCGAGGCATGCGGCGTCAGGATCGTCCAGCGCATGCCGGTGAAGCGCCGCACGAAGAAATCGGCATTGCGCTCGACGATGAAATGCTCCGGCTCGAACCAGGCGACGTAGCGCTCTTGCGCGCCTTCGCCGATCTTCCGGAAACGCACGAAGGCGCGCATCTTGTGGATGTCGCGCCCCACCGCCTTTTCCATCGCCTCCAGCCGCCGGATATCCGGATCGGTCGCAATCGACAGCAGCCTGGGTTCGGCCCGAAGCCGCCAAAGCAGCCGGTAGAGGAAACCGAAGCGCTCCGGGTCGCAATGGCAGATCACGGTCTCGGCGCGCTCGATGAAGTCGCGCGGCACGACCAGCCGCGCATCGGCCTGTGCAGCAGGCAAATCTTTGTCGCGGGTTTCGCCATCCGGCTCGACCTGCCATGCGACGTCCTCCGGCGGGATGTCGTTCGTCGCCAGCCGCCGCGCCGCGTCGCGCCAGCCGGCAAAATCCGTCTGGCTTTCGAGCCGGACAACATGAGCGGCGAGGTTGAGCTCTGTTCTTGCCATGGTCAGAACAGCGATAGCTGCTCGCAGGAGCGGGTGATCGCCTGGCGCAATCCGGCCTTGTCGGTGAGCGCGCCCGGCGACCAGCCTTCCGCGATGATGAAGGGCCGCACCTTGGCGACCGAATGGCAGAGCCGTCCGACATCCTCGAGCCGCAGCCGCCGGTGGCGGCGTGTCTCGATGATCCGGTCGATGACCTTGGTGCCAAGGCCTGGCACGCGCAACAGCGCTTCGCGCTCGGCGCGGTTGACGTCGACCGGAAACCGGCCCCGGTTGCGCAGTGCCCAGGCAAGCTTGGGGTCGATCGCCAGGTCGAGCATGCCGTCATTGCTGCCGGCCAGGATCTCCGGCTGCGAGAAGCCATAGAACCGCATCAGCCAATCCGCCTGGTAGAGCCGGTGCTCGCGCATCAGCGGCGGCTTTTGCAATGGCAGCGCCGAGGAAGAATCCGGGATCGGGCTGAAGGCGGAGTAGTAGACGCGCCGCAGATCATAGCTGCCATAAAGACGGGCGCTGGCGCGCAGGATGCCGTCATCGGACGTCCTGTCGGCACCGACGATCATTTGCGTCGACTGGCCGCCCGGCGCGAAGCGCTCGCGCCTGCGGCTCTGCAATGTAGGCTCGGCCTTCTCCTCGATCTTGCGGCGCAGCTTCGCCATCGAAAGCCGGATCGTTTCCGGCTTCTTTTCGGGCGCCAGCTTTTTCACGCCTTCGTCGGTCGGCAGTTCGACATTGATCGACAAACGGTCGGCATAGAGGCCGGCCGTTTCGATCAATTCGGCCGATGCTTCCGGGATGGTTTTGAGGTGAATATAGCCGCCGAACTTTTCCTCGATCCTGAGCCTGCGCGCCACTTCGACCATCTCGCCCATCGTCTCGTCGGGCGAGCGGATGACCCCCGAGGACAGGAACAGCCCCTCGATGTAGTTGCGGCGGTAGAAATCCATGGTGAGCTTTACTACCTCATCGACGCTGAAACGGGCGCGCCGCACATTCGAGGACGAGCGGTTGATGCAGTAGCTGCAGTCATAGATGCAGAAATTGGTGAGCAGGATTTTCAAGAGCGAGATGCAGCGCCCGTCCGGCGCGTAGGAATGGCAGATGCCAGACCCTTCGGTCGAGCCGATGCCGCCTGATCTCAGCGAGTCGCGTTTCGCCGACCCGGAAGAGGCGCAGGAGGCGTCGTATTTGGCGGCGTCGGACAGGATCGCCAGTTTTTCGCGGACGGAAAGCACAGCCATTTGTTCATGATATGTTCCAGAAATGCAATTGGCTATAACTTTTGATTGTCGTCGGCAAAACGTGATTGCCACGGTCAGAGCAGGTCACCGTTTCACACAGTCCTCACACCTCGTGCAGATAGAGGTGATAATCCAGTTCGCTGACGGTGCGGGCGACGCGCAGATATTCCGCCTGTTTGATCGCCACGAAGGTGCGGTGCAGGTCGGGGCCAAGCGCCGATTTCAGGAAATCGGAGCCCCTGGCCGCCTCGATCGCGGCGCGCCAGTCGGCGGGCATGGTTGACCTTTCGCTCGCCTGCTCGTAGCCGTTCCCTGTCGTTTCCGGCCCTGGATCCAGGCCCTCGTCGAGGCCTTTGACGATCCCGGCCAGCACTGTCGCCGCCACCAGATAGGGATTGGCGTCGACGCCCGACGGCCGGTGCTCGATGCGGCGGTTTTTTGCGTCGCCAGCCGGCACGCGTAGCGCCACCGAGCGATTGTTGACGCCCCATGTCGGCGCCACCGGGGCGTAGGATTGCGAGACGAAGCGCCGCCATGAATTGGCGTGCGGCGCAAACACCAGCATCGATTCCGCCATGGTATGGATCAGGCCGCCCAGTGCGTTGAGCAGCTTCGGTGACCATTTTTCGCCCGCGGCCTCGGTGAAGACGTTGCGGCCCGCATCGTCCAGCAGCGAGACGTGGAAATGCATGCCCGAGCCGGCATAGGCCTCGATGGGCTTGGCCATGAAGCAGGCGGTGACGCCGTGCCGGCGCGCCTGCGCCCTGACCAGACGCTTCAGCATCACGAGGTCGTCGGCCGCCCGCATCACGTCCTTGCGGTAGTTCAGCGTCAGCTCGTACTGGCCGGGCGCGTATTCGGAGATGACGGTTTCGGCCGGTATGCCTTGCGCCTTGGCGGCGGCATAGATGTCGGAAAACAGCGGCTCCATGCCATGCAGATGGTCTACCGAATAGACTTCCGTCTTGGCCGAGCGGCGGCCGTCGAGCACCGCGCGGGCAGGCTGCACCTTGCCGTCCGCGTCGCGCTCGTTGGACAGCAGGAAGAACTCGAGCTCGAAGGCGCCGGCCGGATGCAGGCCGCGTGCCGCCAGCAATTCGACCTGCCTTGCCAGCACCAGCCGCGGGTCGGACGTCATCGGTTGGCCGTCGAGATGATACATCGACATCAGCACCTGGCCGCGCGCCGGGTTTGTGCCGTGGAGCGGCGCAAGTGTGCCTGGGATCGGCCATGCCCTGAGGTCGCCGTCGCCGGTGTCCCACACCAGCCCGGTTTCGTGCACGTCCTCGCCGGTGATGTCGAGGCCGAGGATCGAGATCGGCAGATGCCGGCCGTTCTCGAAAATGCCCATCAGCTCGTGCCGCCGCACGATCTTGCCGCGGCCGATGCCGTTGGCGTCGGTGAGCACGATGTCGAACGCCTCGATCTCGGGATGCGCGTCGAGAAAGGCCTTCGCCTCGGCGGGCGTCGAGCCGGAAGGGGAGGTCGCGACGGTGTTCGGATTGTCCATGGCTGCCAATCTTCTAACTGCTTTGTCTCATGCCGTAAGCCTGGCCGCAACCGCGGCGAAGGCGGCGATCAGCCGGCTCACTTGCGCCGAAGTCGTTGCCGGCGAGATCAGCATCATGTTGTGGAACGGCGCGATCAGCACGCCGCGATTGACCAGCGCGACATGGATGGCGGCTTCCAGCTCCGGCGCATGCGCCTTCTCGGCCTCGCCGCCATTATGCAGCGGTCCCGGCGCGCAGATGAACTCGACGCGCGCGCCGACCCGCGCCAC
>JAFKFE010001057.1 GCA_017308345.1 Alphaproteobacteria bacterium
CCGGCACTTTGATGGAAAGGCGCCTGCGTCGTTTGCAAATCAATCGCAATCTTCTAATTTGCCCGCATGGGGCCGCAGGATATCAGCAAGTTGATCGTCCGGACTTCGATGAAGGACCGGGCCGCGTTCGATCTGCTCTACAGGCAGACCAGCGCGAAACTTTTCGGCGTCTGCCTGCGTGTCTTGAGGGACAGGGGAGACGCCGAGGAAGCGCTGCAGGAGGTCTTCGTCAAGATCTGGACGAAGGCGGACCGTTTCGCGGTTTCCGACCTGAGCCCGATTTCCTGGCTGGTGGCCATAGCGCGCAACCATGCGATCGATCGCATCCGGGCGCGGCGCGGTCCTTCCGCCAACATCGATATGGCCCTCGACGTCGCCGATCCGGCGCCGGGACCCGAGGCCATGGCAGTGGCGGGCGGCGAGGCCGAACGCATCCACCATTGCCTCGACGAACTGAAGAAAGACCGGGCGGCGGCCGTCCGGGGCGCCTATCTCAGCGGCGAGAGTTATGCCGAGCTGGCGGAGCGCTTCAAGGTTCCGCTGAACACGATGCGGACTTGGCTTCGGCGAAGCCTGCTCAAGCTTAGGGAATGCCTGGAAAGATGACGCTGGCGGAAGACGACGGACCGGAACGTGGAGGCGACGACCTGCTCGCCGCCGAATACGTTCTCGGCGTCCTGTCGGCCGACGAGCGCCGGATCGCGTCGGGCCGCATCGACACCGAGACGGCGTTCGCCCGCCTTGTCGACGCCTGGGAGGTCCACTTCGCGCCGATGGCCGCCGCCTATGCCGCGGTCGAGCCGCCGGCTTCCGTCAAGGCGGCGATCGACCGCCGCCTGTTCGCATCCTCCGCGCCCACATCCACGGCGCCCAGCGCCGGCCTGTGGGCGAGCCTTGCCTTCTGGCGCGGGCTTGCCGCCGCGGCCATTGCCGCCCTGGCCGTCTATGTCGCCCTGCCTTACGTCAATCCGCCGGTCCAGCCGCCCGAGACCAGGCTGGTCGCGTCTCTGGGGGCCGACAACAGCAACGTCAAATATCTCGCCGTCTATGACGCCGCCCGCCACGAGGTCGGCCTGTCGCTGGTCTCCGGCGATCGCGGCGCCGGCAAGGACTTCGAGCTGTGGATGATCGAGGGCAAGAACGCGCCGGTCTCGATGGGCGTCATCCCCGCCGGCCAGACCGCGCGCATGGCCGTTGCGCCGGCCGTCCAGCAGAAGCTCGCGCAAGGCGCCGTGCTCGCCGTCAGCCTCGAGCCGACCGGCGGTTCGCCGACCGGCCAGCCGACCGGTCCCGTCGTCGCCGCCGGCGACCTGAAGGGCATCTGACCCCAGGCGGCGCATTCTCAAAGGCTAATTGAAGTCTATCTCTTGCCTTTGGCTGGGGTGAGAAGTGCGTTACCGTTACAGGGCGGCACATGCCCGGTAAATCGGACGAGAAAAAAATCTCGCGGCATTCGTGAAACTTACTTTTTCCCGGCCCGTATCTCCTCGCGTTCCCAAGGATGGGAAGAACAACCCGAGGAGACTGACATCATGCGTAAGATCGCTACCCTTTTGCTTGCCTCCGCGCTCGGCTTTTCCGCGCTCGGCGCCGTTGCCTACGCCAATCCGATGGTCGGCGGCGCGCCGATGTATGCCAAGAAGAACATCATCGAGAACGCCGTCAATTCGAAGGACCACACCACGCTGGTCGCAGCCGTCAAGGCCGCCGGCCTCGTCGACACGCTGCAGACCCCCGGCCCCTTCACCGTCTTCGCGCCGACCAACGAGGCCTTCGCGGCATTGCCGGCCGGCACGGTCGACACGCTGCTCAAGCCGGAGAACAAGGACAAGCTGACCAAGATCCTGACCTGCCATGTCATCGCCGCCAAGGCGCTGGCCGCGGATGTCGCCAAGATGGCGAAGGCCGATGGCGGCGCGCACCAGGTCAAGACGGTCGGCGGTTGCGAGCTGACGCTCAAGGCCGAGAAGGGCAAGGTCACCGTCACCGACGAGAACGGCAACGTCGCCCACGTCACCATCGCCGATGTCCGCCAGTCCAATGGCGTCATCCACGTCATCGACAAGGTTCTCTTGCCGAAGATGTAACAAAGCGGGCCTGGCCGGCGAAGATATGGCTGAGCGCCGGCCGCATCATCCAGGATCCGCGCCGCCGGCAAGGGTGTGCTCCGCGTCGTCCCGCAAAGGGCGGCGCGGAGCGGCACGCTCAAGCAATTCCAGGAAAAGTGTGAAACGGTTTTCCGTCCGGAATTGCTTAAGACAAACGGAAGCGGATGGGGCGTCACCGGTTTTTGATTTCCGGCCGGCGCTCCATCTTGGCAAAATGCGTCAGGAGGAACGGCCATGAACCGTCGCGATTTTCTCTGGAGCGGGACCGCCGCCACCGCTCTCATCGTCGGGTCCGCGGCGCTGCTGCGCGCCGGCGGGCCGAAGCCGGCCTTGGCCGCCGAGACCTTCGAGGTCACCAAGACCGATGCCGAATGGCACGCCATCCTTTCCGACGAGGCCTTCGACGTGCTGCGCAAGCAGGGCACCGAATATCCCGGCACCAGCCCGCTGCTCAACGAGCACCGCAAGGGCGTCTTCGCCTGCGCCGGCTGCGACCTGCCGGTCTATCCGTCGGAGACGAAATTCGATTCCGGCACCGGCTGGCCGAGCTTCTGGCAGGAGATCGCCAACTCCATCGGCAAGACCGTGGACAATTCTCTCGGCATGACCCGCACCGAGGTTCACTGCCGCCGCTGCGGCGGCCATCTCGGCCATGTCTTCGACGACGGCCCGCCGCCTACCGGCCTTCGCCATTGCATCAACGGCGTGGCGCTGAGCTTCAAGGCGGCAGCGGCTTAAGCAATTCCAGGAAAAGTGCGCAGCGTTTAGGCTCGGCGACTTCGCCGTAGCCTTCCGTTCGGAATAGCGGCGAACAAAGAACAACCTTCGACCTCTCGAAAAAGGAATGACCCCGGAAATCGTCGCCGACTTCCGGGGTCACGCTGAGGACGCCAGGCGGGGGTTCCGGCTCCTCAATGGCCTCCGCCGCCACCGCCGCCCTGCTGGGCCGGCTTGTTGATGAACAGCACGAAGAATCCGAGCGAGGCGAACAGCACCGTCAGCATCATGAACACGTCCATGAAGGAGAGCAGCGCCGCCTGCTGCTGCACCATGCCGGACAGTTTCGAGATCGCGGCGCTTGCAGCGTCGAGCCCTGCGGTCTGTTCGAAATTCTGCGTCATGTTCTGCAGCTTGGTCTGCGCTGCCGCGCTGCCCCACTGCACATGCTCGGCAAGCCGCGCATAGTGGAAGGCGTTGCGGTCGATCAGCACCGTGTTGATGAGCGCCAGGCCGACGGCGCCGCCGAGGTTGCGGGTCAGGTTGAACAGGCCCGACGCGTTCTTCAGCCGGTCCGGCGGCAAAGTGCCCAGCGCGATGTTGTTGATCGGCACCATGCACAGCATCATCGAGCAGCCGCGCAGGATCTGCGGGATCAAGAGCTCATAGAAGTCCCAGTCGGCGGTCAGATGCGTCATCCACCAGGTGCCGGTGGCGAAGCCGAAGAAGCCGATCATCATCATCAGCCTGAGATCGATCTTGTTCGACAGGATGCCGGCGACGGGCGCGGTGAAGAACATCGCCAGGCCGCTGACGAACAGCGCCTCGCCGATCATCATCGAATCGTAGCCGCGGATGCGGCCGAGGAACACGGGATAGAGATAGGTAAGCCCGTAAAGCCCTATGCCGACGACGAAGGAGAACAGCGAGCCGAAGGCGAAGTTGATGTTGCTGAAGGCCCTGAGGTCGACGATCGGCTCCTCGGCGGTGAAGACGCGCCAGAAGAAGACGATGCCGCCGATGGTCATGATGACGGCGCAGGCAAACACCGCCGGCTCCTGCAGCCAGTCATGGTTCGGGCCTTCCTCCAGCACATATTCCATGCAGCCGAGGAAGGCGGCCATGCCGACCAGGCCCCACCAGTCGAACTTGTTGAACAGCTTGAGGTTGGGCTTGTCGAAATCGATCAGCGCCCAGGCCGCAGTCGCCACCAGTATGCCGGGCACCACATTGATCAGGAACAACCAGTGCCAGGACATGGCATGGCTGATATAGCCGCCCACTGTCGGGCCGATCGTCGGCGCCAGCGTCGCCACCAGGCCGATCATCGGCGAGACCACGGCGCGCCTGGAGGGCGGGAAGATGGTGAAGGCGGCCGCGAAGACGCTGGGGATCATGCCGCCGCCAATGAAGCCCTGGATGGCGCGGTAGACGATCATCTGGTCGATGTTGGTGGCGGTGGCGGCGAGCGCGCTGGCCGCGGTGAAGCCGGCCGCCGCGGTGGTGAACAGCACGCGGGTCGACAGCATGCGGCTGAGGAAGCCCGACAGCGGGATCATCACCACCTCGGCGATCAGATAGGCGGTCTGCACCCACGGGATCTCGTCGGAGCTGGCGCTGAGGCCCGCCTGGATTTCCGACAGCGAGGCCGAGACGATCTGGATGTCGAGGATCGCCATGAACATGCCGAACACCATCGCCAGGAACGCGACGACGCGGCGCGCGGGCAT
>JAFKFE010001058.1 GCA_017308345.1 Alphaproteobacteria bacterium
CCTCCTCGAGATCGTCATAGCCGGTCACGGAGATATCGACGCCCGGCACGAGGCCGGCGCGCGCGATGCCGTTCATCAGCCCGATCGCCACCAGATCGTTCCAGCAGCACGCGGCGGTGGGCTTGTCCTTCAGCGCCAGGAACTGGCCCGCGGCCTCGAAGCCCGCCTGCTTGGTGCGGGGACCTGGAATGCGCCAGGACGGCTTCACCTCCAGGCCGGCCGCCTCCATGGCGTTGAGATAGCCCTGGTAGCGGTCGCGGCCGGTCGAGGTCTGATCGGTGCCGCCGACCATGGCGATGCGCTTGTGGCCGAGCGAGATCAGATGATTGGTGGCAAGCGCGGTGCCATAGGCATCGTCGCCCCGAAACACCGGCACGTCGGCGCCGGCGACGGAGCGCGCGATCAGAACCGCCGGCAGCCCGTTTTCCTCGGCCATGATGATGTCCTCGGCCGGCGTGCCGATGGCCGGCGACATGATGACGCCGTCGGCGCCGAGCTGCAGCAGCGTGTCGATGAAGGTGCGCTGCTTTTCGAGCTGGTCGTAGTGGTTGGAGAGGATGAAGGTCTGGCGGCTGCGGTCGAGCTCGCTTTCGATCGAGCGCAGGATCTCGGCGAAGAACGGGTTCATGATGTCATGCACGACGACGCCGACGATGCCGGAGCGCGAGGTGCGCAGCGAGGCGGCGCGGCGGTTGTAGATATAGCCGATGGCGCGGGCGTGCTCCTTGATGCGCTCGCGCGTGGCGCCGGCCACCAGCGGACTGTCGCGCAGCGCCAGCGATACCGTTGCCGTGGAGACGCCGAGCGCGTCCGCGATCGTCGAAAGCTTGATCTTCTGTGCCAGTGCCCTTCGCTCCCCAGGGTCTCTGAATTCAAGTTTTAAATTGTTTAAATCCGGCCTTATGCCATCGATCGGGAGCAAATCAAAGTTTTTTCGCCAGCGCTTCGGCCTCGGTGTCGAGCGAGGCGGAGTTGCGCACGCGAAGCCGGTGCTCGCGGTGGATGATGTAGAGGCCGCTGGCAACGATGATGGCGGCACCCAGCAACGTCCAGCGGTCCGGAAACTGCTGGAAGACCAGCCAGCCGGAGATGATCATCCACACCATCTGCGAATAAGGGAACGGCGCCAACTGCGTCGTGGTCGCCAGACGATAGGCCCGGACCAGCAGATAGTGGCCGCCGGCGCCGAAGACGCCCAGCATCAGCACGATGAGCCATTGAAAGCCGCCATGCGGCAGCGCGGGCGAGAAGGCGAGCATCGGGGCCAGCAGCACCGACGGCGCCAGCGCCGAGAACAATATCAGGCTCTCGGATGTTTCGGTCGAAGACATGCGCCGCGTCATGATGACGTAGAAGCTGTTCGACAGCATCGAGCAGAGCGCGAAGAGATGGCCGATGCCGAACACCCCCACCCCTGGGCGGGTGATGATCAGAACACCGACAAAGCCGGTGAGGATCGCCAGCCAACGCCGCCAGCCCGCCCATTCGCCGAGCAGCGGGCCGGCAAGCGCGGTGATGACCATCGGGCCGAAGAAATAGATCGACGTGGTCTCGGCCAGCTGCAGCGTCTTCAGCGCCAGGATGTTGAACATGGTCGAGCCGAAAAGCATGCAGCCGCGTAAAATATGCGCCGGCAGGTTGTTGGCGCGAAAACGCGCCGGCTCGCGCCAGCCGCGCAGGAAAAGGCCGACCAGCAGCACATGCACGGTGAAGCGGGTCCAGGCGACGATCAGCGCCGAGACGCCGGCCAGCACCAGATATTTGCTGGAGGTGTCGAGAAAGGTGAAGCAGACATAGACGCAAAGCATCAAAAGCATCGCCGCGGGCGGCGTTGCGCTGTCGTCTTGGGTTTGGGAAGCAGACAAATTCGGGCCGAAAGGAACAAAGGCGGAGACCCACCTTTGCGGCAATCAAAGCCTGCCGGCAAGCCAATTGTCCTATGTGGCCGGACCAAAAGGCACCGCTGCAACAACACCCGTCCGTTCAGCCATGCATGCGGGCGCCCTTGGTGATCTTGTCGACGAGCTTCTTTTCGGCGCGCAAGGCGATGCCGACGGTTCTTGCATCGTCCGGGGCGAATTCGGCGAAGACGGCGCGGTTGGCGGCATCATGGCCGGTCGAAAACATCTCCTCGATATAGGCGGACGTCGTGACGCCGCGCTCCAATGCCCGGCGACGGATCGCGCCCCGCGTCGCCGCGTCGGCCGACAGGACGATGACCGGCTGGATCGACATCGGGTTGTAGAGGTTGCCGGCACGGTCGCGATAGGGCTCGCCGATGATTTCTGGGAACTGCGCGGCGATGCCGCTGGTCAGGAACGCGGTGACGTTGAGCTTCTGCCACACCGGCAGGTCCTCTCTGAGAACAATTGCAATTTTCGTTTCGAACACCAAGATTGAGACTCCGAAAACAGCCCGTGACGGGCGGAACAGGCGATGGCGCAGGCTCTAGGCGCGGAAGCGAAGCAAGGTCTTGAACGTTCGTGCGCGGATGCGGCCAAAGGCGACCGCATCGTCTCGGCGCCCGGCGGCTCGGGCCTCGAACGCATCGAGGCGCGCTTCCACGGCAACGCCTTCGAGCCGCACCGGCACGACACCTATGCCATCGGTGTGACTCTCGACGGCGTGCAGCGGTTCCATTATCGCGGCGCGCTGCAACACAGCCTGCCCGGCCAGGTGATCGTGCTGCATCCGGACGAATTGCACGATGGCGGCGCCGGCACGGAAGACGGGCTGCGCTACCGGATCCTTTACCTGGAACCCTCCCTGCTGCTCGACTGCCTCGACGGCGAGCCGCTGCCTTTCGTGCGCGACGCCGTGGTCGACGATCCTGGCTTGCGCGACACGCTGCTGTCGGCGCTGGCGCCGCTGGACGAAGAGCTCGGCGACCTGTTCGTGGCGGATTTCGTCGCGCAGCTGGCGCAACAGCTCAAACGCCACGCCGGACAGCCGGCAAAGTCGACGGGCAAGACCGCCTGGCGCGCGGCCGCGCTTGCCCGCGACTATCTGGAGGAAAATGCCGGACGGCCGGTACGCTCCGATGAGCTGGAAGCCGTCACCGGTCTCGACCGCTATGCGCTGTCACGGCATTTCCGCGCGACCTATTCGACCAGCCCGCATCGCTTCCTGCTGATGCGCCGGCTGCAGAGGGCGCGGCGCATGATCGCCGAGGGAGAGCCGCTGGCGGAGATCGCCGCCGGCGCCGGCTTCAGCGACCAGAGCCATTTCAACCGGCATTTCAAGAAGGCGTTTGGGGTGACGCCGGGGCGCTGGGCGGCGCTTGTGCGCAGGCGCGACGCGTAGGCGCGATGCGCAGCATCGTCGCGAACCACGAGACGTCCGGTGATGGCGTCCAGGCGCGACGCGTAGCGTCGTCGCCCTTCAACTAAGCCGCCGACGGATGAGTCCGCGCGGTTGCGCGACGATGCTTCGCATCGCGCGTCTGTCACCAACGTCTCGCGGTTGAGCGATGACGCTACGCGTCACGCTTCATCCAGCTCCGCGTCGTCGTCCATCAGGACCAGGTCTTCGTTCGACAGATTCGCCTCGATGCGGGCAAGCAGCTTGAACAGTGCCTTCTGGTCCTTCTTGTCGAGGCCCTTCAGCGCCTGCTTCTCGGTCTTCTTGACCGACTTTTCGATGGCGCGGATGGTTTCGCGGCCGGACTCGGTGAGGAAGATGTGGGCCTGGCGGGCATCGGCCGATGAGGCGCGCTTTTCCAGGAAACCCTGAGCCTGCAGCCGGTTTATGGTCTTGGTGATCGTCGGCGGACGAACGCCGAGCCGTCCGGCGAGATTGCCTGGGGTCTGGCCGTCCTCGCGGTCGAGCGCCAGCATGATCTGGTCCTGGCCGGCATAGAAACCGTGCGCCAGGAGCCTCGCCGCGAGCGCCGTGCGCGCCAGCCTCGCCGCCGAATGCAGCCGGCTCATTGTCGCAGTCTTGTCCGCCTTGGCCATGGTCGTTCCCTCTTCGGCCGAACCGGTGCGGACAGCATAGAGGCTGTCCGCCGGCTGGCAAATGACGATCTCTCAGAAACCGGCTTGCGGAACGCTTTGCCGGCAAGCATTGCGGTGCCCGCGCAGGTGATGCCAGATGTTTATTTCAGTTAGATGACAAACGACTTTTGCGCCGGCGAGATTCACGTCGGAAGCCGGCAGGAACCGTTTGGCGCTCCCGTGGCTCCCCCGCCCGGCCGGCTCCGACCGCCGCCGATCCCTCGTCGGCGCCCTCCCGACCAGAGGGTCTGCCTGGCCTATCGGTTTGGCGCGTGCAAAAGCGCGGCACGCATCCTATATGAGGCCGACAATCCAAGATTTTCGAGGCCAAGATTTCGAGGCAAGCCATGAGCGATGCACAGACGCAAATCCCGGTAACCGTTCTCACCGGCTATCTCGGCGCGGGCAAGACGACGCTGCTCAACCGCATCCTGTCGGAGAACCACGGCAAGCGCTACGCCGTCATCGTCAACGAGTTCGGCGAGATCGGCATCGACAACGACCTGATCGTCGAATCCGATGAGGAAATCTACGAGATGAACAATGGCTGCGTGTGCT
>JAFKFE010001059.1 GCA_017308345.1 Alphaproteobacteria bacterium
GCCGTCGGCGAACCTGTCAGACCGCCCATAAGGAACGGGTACTTCGCGCTGAGGTAGCCCGAACCGTAGGCCGTCGTCAGCACTTTCTCGCCTTCCACGAGGTCAGCGATCGCCTGGCGGCAAGCCGGGGTGAAAGTCTGGAACAAGAAGTGCACGCCGTCCTCCAGCGCTGCGCGGCGAGCCGCCTTCAGCTCCTCGCCGGGCACGTAGCAGACATTGTCATAGGCAACTATCTCGATTTGGTAGCGTTTGCCGTCGCCAGCGAGCAATCCGCCAACCTCATTATGCTGCTCGGCCCAGACCTGCGCTCCACGGGTGTTGGGCAGGCCCCACTGAGCGCAATCCCCCGCTTGCGGCTGGAGGACGCCAATACGCAGCGTTTCGCCCTGCGCAAACGCCTTCTTGGCGCCATGAATGCCGAGCAGCAGGGTCCCTGCGCCGACGCCGGCCATGAATGTACGACGATGTAGTTTCATGAGTGTTATCCCTCTTATGACATTTCCATCATTATCACAGCACAATGATGTTAATTGCGCTAGTCTATTTCTGGGAAAGCTCCTCACGAAATCCAAACCGACTTCTGCTGAAGGTATTCCACGATTGCGTGGCGCCCCCAGTCCTTGCCAAAGCCGGATCCCTTGTAGCCGCCCGCTGGCGCACCGAGGTCTGTCCCGCGGCCGTGGGTATTGATCCAGACAACGCCTGCCTCAAGTGAGCGGGCCGCGGACATCGCGCGCCCGATATCGCGGGTGAAGATGCTTCCGGCCAGTCCGAAAACCGGATGATCGGCGAGAGACATTGCCTCGGCCTCATCATCGACGGTCTGAACGCAAAGCACCGGGCCGAAGAACTCTTCCCCGAAGCCGCTCATCTCGGGCGTCACCTGATCGATCACCGTCGGCTCGAAGAAGGTCCCGCCATTTCCGATGTCGAAACGCCGCCCTCCCCTGCGCAAGATCGCGCCCTCGCTGCATGTTTTCCTGACTAGATCTTCGATGCGATCGGCGTGCTGCGGCGAGATGACGGGTCCCAGAGTCGTGCTCGCATCCCATGTCGGCCCTGGCTTCAGTCCATCCAGGATCAGATTGAGACGATCGAGCAGTTCGTCCTTGCGGGAGCGAGCGACCACGAGGCGCGAACCCGCGACACACACCTGGCCGCTGTTGTAGAGAAACGAGGCAGCTAGCGTCTGGGCGATGCGCCCGGTTTCGTCTGCGTCCTGGAACACCACAAAAGGCGACTTGCCGCCAAGTTCCAGCGTCACAGGCTTGGTGCCTGCCCTGGCCGCCTGCGCCATGATAATGGCTCCCGTTGCGCCGGAGCCGACGAAGCTGACCTTGCGTATGCCGGGATGCGCCACCAGCGCCGCCCCCGTCGTCGCGCCGTAGCCGTTAACGACGTTGATCGTTCCGGCCGGGAAGCCGGCCTCGTTGGCGAGCGATGCGAGCCAGAGGGTCGAAAACGGAGATAGTTCGGACGGTTTCAACACGACTGCATTGCCAGCCGCCAGGATGGGTCCGAGCTTCTGGACCGCATTGATGACCGGAAAATTCCAAGGAATGATGGCGGCAACGACGCCGTAGGGTTCGTTGAGGACAACGTTCAAGGCCGGTCCGGCCGTCGGCGTCACCTCACCATCGATCTTGTCTGCGAATTCCGCGCAGTAGCGGATGATGTCGGCCGCCGCGATACTGTCATACTGGCGGGTCTCGGTGATGATGCGCGTTGATGTCGTCGCCTCGAGCAGCGCCAGTTCTTCCGTGCGTGCTTCAATCAGTTCAGCGAAACGCCGCATGATGCGTCCGCGTTCCCGAGGCGGACACGCCCCCCAGCCGCCCGTGCGATAGGCGGCCCGGGCCGCACTGACAGCTGCATCAACGCCGTCCGCGCCGGCATCCCTCACATAGCCCTGCAGCCTACCATCGGATGGACGACTGACGGCAATCTGCTGGCCAAAATCCTCTACGAAGCGCCCACCGATAAAGTGGCCGGCCTGCACGGGGAGAGAAGCAGGGTCGAAATCCATGGCGTGCCAGCGCCCCCATCAGGAAAGAGAAAGCAGAATATCGCCGGTCCCAAGCACCTCGCCCGACCAGCCGGGTCCGACCAGCGTGGTCGTATCGGCCTGTTCCAGAATGGCGCCGCCTTGGAATGTGAAGCCGACAGGCAACGCCTCACGCTGATAGATGTTCACTTCCATTCGCTCGTAACCGGGAAAGCGCACCGTGCGTCTCGCCCTTTCCCGATCGCCATCGGCAGGCGCGTAGGCGAACGACAACGCACCTTTTGGCTGCGCGGCTTTGTGGCTGCTGCGCAGGTTGACGATGCGCGCAGCCCCATCGTTGCTGTAGCCATACAGGCGCTCGTGTTCGCGTACGAAATCCTCGTAGAGACGCCCAAGCGGATCCCCTGCATCCAGGTAAAGGGGAATCTCGACGTAGAAAGACTGCCCCACATAGCAGACGTCGGCGAAATAGGAGATCGATACGCTGCCTTCGCTTACCTTCTCAGCCGCGAGAAGGCTGCGACATTGTGCGTCGAGCCTCTCCAGAACGCCGCGTATCGCGACCAGGTCGGCTTGCAATAGGTCCGTCAGGAATGTGCTGGACGCCTCATGCTCGACAGGCGCGGCAAGCAACCCGGAAGCCGCCAGGACGCCGGGGAACCTCGGCACCAATATCTTGCTCATGCCAAGGTCTTCCGCGAGCGCCGTCGCATGGATGCCACCCGCGCCGCCAAGAGGGATGAGCGTAAAACCACGCGGGTCGATTCCCTGGCGGGTCGAGACCCTCCGGATTCCCTCGGCCATCTGCGCGTTGACCACACGATGCATGCCCAGAGCCGCATCCTCGACACTCACGCCCAATGGCCCGGCGAGATGCTTCTCGATCGCTTCATGCGAGAGGGAAGGCCGCAACTTGAGGCGTCCGCCCGCGAAATATTCGGGATCGAGGTAGTTGAGAACTATGGACGCATCCGTCACAGCAGGCCGCTCGCCGCCCCTAGCATAACAGGCCGGCCCGGGCTCGGACCCGGCAGACTCGGGACCTATCTTCAGAGTGCCGGCCCCATCGATCCAGGCGATAGAGCCGCCGCCGGAGCCGATCGTACTCACATCGACCATCGATACCCGCACTGGATACCCCGCGATCTGGGTCTCCGACCGGATTTTCGGCTGCCCCTTCTCGACAACGGCGATGTCGCAACTGGTGCCGCCTATATCGACGGTTATGATGTCTTCCATTCCAACGCCGCCGGCAATCTCGCAGCCGCCGATCATTCCCGCCGCAGGTCCCGACAGAAACAATCGAACCGGGCGCTGGCGAACCACTGAAGCGGCGGCTAGACCTCCACGTGACTGCATAATCTGCAAGGGCGCGGGAACGCCCGCCGACACGAGGTCATCTTCCAGCCGCTTCAGGTAGGTATTGACGACCGGCTTGACGTAGGCATCGAACGCGGTAACGACCGTCCGTTCATATTCACGGAAGAGCGGATCCACCTCCGAGGAGATCGAAACGGCGAGATGGGGATGGCGCCCCGCAATGATGCGGCGCGCTTCTATCTCGTGAGTTGGATCAATGAAGGAGAACAGAAAGCATACACCAACAGCCTCCACGCCAGCCCCGACAAGCCTGTCCACGGCATCGATCACTGACTGGCGATCAAGCGGGGTAACGACCCGCCCCTTCGCGTCAAGCCGCTCATCGACCTCGAGACGCAGCCCCCGGCTCGCCAGAAATACCGGCGTCTCCGGGTGAAGGATGACACTGTACATGTCCTCCCGCAGCTGCCGCCCGATTTCTAGGATGTCGCGAAAACCCTTCGTAACAAGAAGGCCCGTGCGGGCACCCTTGTGCTCCAGAACGGCGTTTGTGGCAGTTGTCGTGCCGTGAATGAATCGGCCTATCGCTTCAACCGGAACACCCCAGTGATCCCGCGCGAAGTCCACGGCGCTAAGAATTGCCCGGCTCGGATCCGCCTTGCTTGTCGGTATCTTCACAACCCGAATTGCATCGCCGGGCCCGTGACATACCACATCCGTGAATGTTCCGCCGACATCAACACCGATCGTGACTCCCGACGAAGCAGCAGTGTGGGACATGGAAAGCATCACTCCTACCTTGCCCCCTTTTCCCGAGGGCGCGCCATGGAAAGCGCCGCACGATGTACACGCGAACATTACCTATCATTGAACTATGTCGATAGTCCATACTCAATCGCAAAATGAGTTACCGAATCTCGCTTGACATCACTTTTCGTTGTAAAAACAGTGTCTTGATTGATTATTTTTCAAACTCAATGTCCTGTGACAAACGCCTTGCATATCGATAAATCCTGCCTTAGCCTCATCGACAACCAACGCTTAGAATGGAGTTATCGGCATGGATCAGTTCGACCCGCAAAGCCTCGATCCAATCACCGTGGAGGTCGTCAGGCACAAGCTGGATGGCATAGCGAACGAGATGGAAGCCACCTTGTTCCGCAGCGCCTTCTCGACGATCGTGAAGGAAGCCCGTGACGCGTCAGCAAGCCTGTTTACGGCCGAAGG
>JAFKFE010001060.1 GCA_017308345.1 Alphaproteobacteria bacterium
GCGACGACCGACACGCGGATCACGCCTTCCAGCTCCTCGTCGAAGGTGGCGCCCAGGATGATGTTGGCGTCCTGGTCGACCTCCTCGCGGATGCGGGTCGCGGCCTCGTCGACTTCGAACAGGGTCAGGTCGCGGCCGCCGGTGATCGAGATCAGCAGGCCCTTGGCGCCCTTCATCGAGGTTTCGTCGAGCAGCGGGTTGGCGATCGCGGCTTCGGCGGCCGCCATTGCGCGGCCCTCGCCCGAAGCCTCACCGGTGCCCATCATCGCCTTGCCCATCTCGCGCATCACCGAGCGCACGTCGGCGAAGTCGAGGTTGATCAGGCCTTCCTTGACCATCAGGTCAGTGATGCAGGCGACGCCCTAGTAGAGCACCTGGTCGGCCATGGCGAAGGCATCGGCGAAGGTGGTCTTGTCATTGGCCAGCCGGAACAGGTTCTGGTTGGGGATGACGATCAGGGTATCGACGCATTTCTGCAGTTCCTCGATGCCCATGTCGGCCGTCTTCATGCGGCGCTGGCCCTCGAAGTGGAACGGCTTGGTGACGACGCCGACCGTGAGGATGCCCTTCTCGCGCGCCGCGCGGGCGACGACCGGAGCAGCGCCCGTGCCGGTGCCGCCGCCCATGCCGGCGGTGACGAAGCACATATGGGTGTTTGAGAGATGATCGATGATCTCGTCGATGCACTCTTCCGCCGCCGCGCGGCCGACTTCCGGCTGCGAGCCGGCGCCGAGGCCTTCGGTGACGTGCGCGCCGAGCTGGATCAGTCGCTCGGCCTTCGACATGGTCAGCGCCTGGGCGTCCGTATTGGCCACCACGAACTCGACGCCGCGCAGGCCGGCCGTGATCATGTTGTTGACCGCATTGCCGCCGCCGCCGCCGACGCCGAACACGGTGATGCGTGGCTTGAGCTCGGTGATGTCCGGCTTTTGCAGATTGATGGTCATTGTCTCCGTCCTTTGCCTTTCCCGCCGCTTCGCCGCCGCGGCCGCCTATGGGGCTGTCCCCGTCAAATTAAAAACTGTCTCTCAACCACTGACTCATGCGATGCAGTCTTCCGCCCGTCCCGGTCATCCTGAAACCGGAAAGTCCTTTCGCCGAATGGCTTTCGAAGCTCGCCACCTGCGGGTAGATCATCAGCCCGACCGGGGTCGAGAACGCCGGTCCCTTGGCCGCCTCCGGCAGGCCGGCCACGCCGAGCGGGCGGCCGATGCGCACATTGCGTCCAAGAATGCGGCGCGCCGCTTCCGGCAGGCCAGCGAGTTGGCTGGCGCCGCCGGTGAGCACGACGCGCTTGCCGACCGCGTTGCCGTAGCCAGACTTGTTCAGCCGGTCGCGCAAAAGCTCGAGCGTCTCGTCGATGCGGGCGCGGATGATTCGCGTCATCACCGAGCGCGGGATCTGCAGCGGCACGTCGCCTTCCTCGCCGATCGGCTGGATCGAGACGAGGTCGCGGTCATCGGCGCTTCCGGGCAGCGCCGAGCCATGCATCACCTTCAGCCGCTCCGCGGCGTCGAGCGATGTCGACAGGCCCTTGGCCATGTCGAGCGTCACATGGTTGCCACCGATGGCGATGGCGTCGCCATGGACGAACTTGCCTTCCGAGAAGACCGAAATGGTCGTCGTGCCGCCGCCCATGTCGATGCAGGCGGCGCCCATCTCGAGTTCGTCGTCGACCAGCGAGGCAAGCCCGCTGGCATAGGGCGTCGCCACCATGCGCTCGACCGACAGATGCGAGCGGTTGATGCAAAGCTCGAGATTGCGCATCGGCGCCGCGTCGCCCGTCAGCACATGCATGTCGACGCCAAGCGTATCGCCCACCATGCCGCGCGGGTCGCGCATGCCGCGCTCGGCGTCGAGCGAAAAACCGACGGGCAGCGAATGGATCACCTCGCGCTCGGCCCTGAGCGCCTGCTTGGCGCCGGCGGCGAGGACGCGCTTGATGTCGACTTCCTCGACCTGATGACCGCCGAGATTGATGGTCGCCGAGAAAGCTTCGCTCTTCAGCCGGCCGGCCGTCATGTTGACGATAAGGGAATCGACCGTGAGCCCCGCCATGCGCTCGGCCGCGTCGACGGCAAGCCGGATGGCATGCTCGGCGCGATCGAGATCGACCACCACGCCGGACTTCACGCCTTGCGACTTCTGGTGGCCGATGCCGATCACCTGGATGCGGTGCGAACGTCCGCGCAAGAGCTTGCCGTCATCGTTCGGCTTGAGCTTCGCCACCACGCAACAAACCTTGCTCGACCCGACATCGAGCACGGTGAGCGTGCCCGACCGGCGCGAAGATTGATCACCGCTGCCGCCAAGCCAGCTCATATCTTCGTCTCCGCCTTGCGCTTGGCCGGACCCTTCGGCTTGTCGCTGAGCGCGGCTTCGCGCTGCGTCGCCGCCTCGGGTGACAGCTCCACGACCAGCCTGTCGGGGAGCCGCATGTCGACGGCGGCGATATCGCGCGCCAGAAGCCCGTCGTCATGGTCGAGCTTGACGAGCTCCGCGATCGCCTGATCCTCGCCGTCTTCCGGCAGCTTGATCGTGACACCGTTTTCGAGTCTCAAGTCCCAGCGCCGCTCGCCGACCCGGATGTAACCTTTGACCCGCGCCGCAAGCTCGGGATAGCGCTTGATCTTCTCGAGGAAGGCCGGAGCCACGGCGGGCGCCCCGGCGCCGATGATCAGCGGAAGCAGCGCCTGCTTGCCGCCCGAGAACGGCGCGATCACCTCGCCCGACCGCTCGATGACAGACACCGAGGTGCCCTGTTGCCACAGCGCGAAGGGCTCGCGCTCCTCGATGCGCACCTCCAGCGTATGGGGATAGATCTTGCGCACCGCCGCGCCCTCGACCCAGGGCAGAGTGGCGATACGTTCTCGCGCGGCCTCGGCATCGAAGCCGATCAACGAGGTCCAGCCGTCGAGGCCGAGCCGGCCGAGCACATCGATCTCGGAAGTCTGGCGATTGCCGACCACCTTGATCTGGTCGACGGCAAAACCCGTGCGCGCCGTTATGCCCTGCACGATGCTGTCGGTATAGCCGCCGAGATAGGCGCCATAGGCGCCGCTCGACGCAAGCAGCGCCGCGGAAAGGATGGCTGCCGAAAAGCGCGGCGCCTCATACTCGCCGCCGCACAGGCGCGCCAGCACCCGCATCGGCCGGCGAAGCTGACGCGGCAACACGAAACGGTCGAATGACAGCGACATACCGAACAGCGCGGACTGAGCCGCGCCGCCGCCATTACCCTGTCCCCACCTCAACGCAGACACGAAGCGTCCTCCACCATCCAACTCAACAAATCGCCGAACGAGTGTCCCGCTTGCGCGGCGATTTCAGGCACCAAAGACGTCGGCGTCATGCCCGGCTGAGTGTTGACCTCGAGCCAGACAATCTCGCCGTTTTCGGAGTGGCGGTCGTCGTAACGGAAGTCCGATCGGGAGACGCCCCGGCAACCAATGGCAAGATGAGCCTTAAGGGCCAGTGTCTGTATTTTTTGGTAAATATTCGGTGAAATTTTTGCAGGGATTTCGTGTTTTGATCCGCCAGGAACGTATTTTGAATCGTAGTCATAGAAGGAATGCCCGGTCGGAATGATCTCGCAGACGCCAAGCGCCACGTCGCCCATCACCGCGCAGGTCAGCTCCCGACCATGGACATAGCGCTCGACCATGACGGTCTCGCCGTATCGCCATTCCGTCGAGCCGATCACCTGCGGCGGATGCGACTGCCCCTCATGCACGATGACGACGCCGAAACTCGACCCCTCATTGACCGGCTTGACCACATAAGGCGGCTTCATCGGGTGCTCGTTCTTGACGGTGAAGCGGTTGACCACCCTGGATTCCGCGACCGGAATACCGGACGCCTTGGCAATCTTCTTGGCCTGTTCCTTGTTCATGGCCAGCGCCGAGGCGAGCACGCCCGAATGGGTGTAGGGAATTGCGAGATATTCGAGAATTCCCTGAATGGTGCCATCCTCGCCGAACGGACCATGCAGCGCATTGAAGGCGACGTCGGGCTTGATCTCGGCAAGCACAGCCCCGACATCGCGGGAAACATCGACGCGGGTGACCAGATAGCCTTCATTCTCGAGCGCATCCGCACATGCCTTCCCCGAGGACAGAGACACGGGCCGCTCCGAGGAGAATCCACCCAGGAGAACAGCCACATGCTTCTTCTTCATTTCCCGCCATCCCTCTCACGCCGGGCCTGCAACCGGTATTTCCGCACGCAACATTTCCGCACATTGAGTCCGAGTCTTCCGGCAGGTTGCCCCCCAGACGGAAAACGCGACTGAACGCGTCGAACGACTCAAATCAGGAAACGCTTTAGGGCAGAGAATCAGAGAGTTGATTCCCTGGCAAGTGCCTATGATTCCGAGAGATTCACTTTCCGCGAAAACGGACGAGAAAAGTGTGTTGTTGAGTCTTTGCGGCAACGCCTGACAGCGTCACAGACCACGGAAGTTCAAGCATTACTTGAACATCGCGAGGCGCTTAGGTGCGTTGAGATTCAGATCAGGCCGAGTTGAAAACGGTGGCA
>JAFKFE010001061.1 GCA_017308345.1 Alphaproteobacteria bacterium
GCCAGGCGAGCGAGCCAAAGAGCCAGCGATCAAGTATCCGCTGATCACAAAAAAGCAATGCACGGCAAAATTGCCAAGGGACCTATTCATGATAATTGGTTCAACTGGTAGCCCTAGCATCGGATAGGAGTGGCTTAGGACGACACTTAGCGCAGCAATCAGACGAACCGCTGTGAAATTGTCGCTGCTCGGTGGCGTCGGTGCGACCGCCGTCATGCCAGAACCTCTTCATACCACTGCATCGAATAGAAAACCTCGCTAGAGACTGCGCTTACTGCCGATTTAAACCAGTATCAATCGTTGAACCATCGAGGCAACAAAAAAGGCCCCTCACGCCGGAGCATGAGGGGCCGCATAGAGGCGCTATCTACCTCGCCAGATAGATGGCCGGAATGGGTGGGTTGCGGAACAGGCTTTGCGAGAACTGTCCGCTACGAATTGGGGCCATGCGCGTCGCCTAGGGCCGGCCGCGGTCGTGATCGTCGCGGTGACGTTCGATCTCGTCGAGATGTTCCAGAACCCACGTCGCGAGGGGCATGACGGGGACCGAAAGGGATTGGCCGAAGGCGGTCAGCCCGTATTCCACCGGCGGCGGCACCGTCGGATAGACTTGCCGCGTCACCATGCCGTCGCGCTCCAGCGCGTTCAGCGTGCGCGTGAGCATCTGTTGTGACACGCCTCCGATCAACCGTTTCAGCTCGTTAAAGCGGCGCGGCTTCTGCGCGAGGGACGTGATTCGCCCATCCTCGCCAGAATTTGGTTGACGCGACGACATGCGTCATTGGCGCCGGGCGGAGCGGTCACATCCATGGGGCCTGGCCCCACATCTATCGTTCTTGCGACATGCACTGGTCCAGACGAGGGCGAAACAAAGAACTCCTCGGTGGGATGGGGGCCCTCGGAACTCACCCGGCGAGGAAAGCCATTTCGCTGCCCGCTATGTTGCTCTAAGGCAACCTTCTTTGAATTCCCCGCGCGGCGAGAGCGAAGGCCGGGTTCAGAATTAGCCGAATGCGTCACGAACGACCGAAATGCGGCACAACGTTGCCTTTCAAACCAGTTCTTGGGGGCCTATCTTGACCGGGACTCTCAACACGGTACAGAAGCGAGAAGTCGATGCCTAGCCGAATTTACCGTCCCAGGGTTGTCCATAAGCATCAGCAATCCAGGGTGATGGCCAACCCAGAAAGTTCGAAAAGCTTCCAGGAACCCCAGGCAAACTGGACGCCCGCACTGGACATTGAGGCCCACGGATATTGCAGCGAACGTCCGGCGATGGAGCAGCCAACATCGTCGGCAAAAGAGCGTACGAAGAGGGCTGTCGGCGGCTCTGTCGCGGGAACGAAAAAAGAAGAGAAGTAGAACTTTCGTGTGCGATTTTTGCACACGGCCTCAAACAACTATCTGATATTACTCATTTATCTGCCCAATCCATCATGGGTGCCACGGCAAGGCGGAACTCTCTGTAATTGTGTGATTTTCCGTTTGTCATGGCAATTCAGGTAGGTTCCAAGCTGTGCGGTTTCGAGCTCGTGTTGGCCTCCGCCTTGTCCAACGGCCGAAGTTTGCAGTGCACGCTGTAGCGCAATCCACAACCGGATGCCATTCAAGCTGCGTTGCAAGTCGGCCACCGCACAACGGTAAGCTTGACCTGTATACAGGAGTTCAGGTATGCCGACTATCAACCAGGAGGCGACCTGCAAATGACTTCATCCACCGAGAGGGCGATGCGCCAGGATCTCGCGGCGGCCTACAGGCTCATTGCCCATTTCGGCATGGACGACCTGATCCACACACATATTTCCGCGCGACTGCCCGACGAGCCGGACCACCTGCTGATCAACCGTTACGGAGACCTGTTCCGGGAAGTCACGCCGGACTCGCTTGCGGTGATCGACCATGCAGGACACCAGGTGCGGGGCACGCAGGTTCCGATTAACACGGCGGGCATCGTCATCCACACAGCGGTGCATTCCGCCCGGCCTGACGCCATCTGCGTCATGCACACGCATACAGCCGCGGGCGTGGCGGTCAGCTGCCTTGAAGAAGGGCTGCTGCCGCTCAACCAGACCGCCCTGCTCTTCTACGGCCGTGTCGGATACCACGCGTTCGAGGGGATCGCCCTCGACCGGGACGAGCAGCAGCGCCTGATCGCCGATCTCGGTGACAATCGCGCCATGATCCTGCGCAATCATGGCCTGCTGACGGTTGGCCGTTCCGTCGGCGAGGCGTTTTCCCTTATGTACAATCTCGAGCAGGCGTGCCGCATCCAGCTTGCCGTGCTTGGCAGCGGCCGGCCCGTGCATCTCCCGCCCAGCGACGTGTGCGAACGCACCGCCGCGCAATATGAGGCAGACCCGGACGGTGCCGCCGAACTGGAGTGGCTGGCATTGCGCCGGCTCTCGGGCCTCGCCTTCGACCGCGGTTGACGCCGTGCGGGTCGTGCTTGCCGATCCTCTCGCCTATTCGGAAGCGTTCGACACCGCGTTGCGTTCGGCTTGTCCCGGCGTGGAGTTCCGCCGCTGGACGGAATGCGCGTCGGACGCCGACTACGACCTGCTGGTGACCTGGGCTTTTCCGCCGGACCTCGTGAAACTGCCTCCTTCGACGCGCGCGGTGCTCTGCCTGGGAGCCGGCACGGATCAATTGACCTCCGATCCGCGTCTTCCCGGCGATATGCCGGTCTTGCGCCTGCGCGATCCCGCGCAGGCACAGCAGATTCTCGACTACGCCATGCACGCGGCATTCGCCCGCCAGCAGGGCGATTTTTCCGTTCGCCGTAACCAGGACGCGCGCGAATGGCAGCGCGCCGTCTCGGAGATCCGCGACCGCGGCGCCTTGTCGATCGCGGTGCTTGGCCTGGGCATGATCGGCGGCCATGTAGCGTCAGGCCTTGCGGGAGCGGGTTTCCGGGTTTCGGGCTGGTCGCGCACGCCCCGCGAGCGCGTCGGCGTCGCCGCCTTTCATGGCGAAGGCGGACTGGTCCCTGCCGTCACGGGAGCCGATCTCCTTGTCAACCTGCTCCCGTCCAACCAGGACACACATGGCATCCTCGGCAAATCGGTGTTCGGCCTGCTGGCGCCCGGCGCCTATGTGGTCAATCTGGGGCGCGGCAACCATCTAGACGAAACCGCGCTGCGGGAGGCACTGGACAGCGGCCACATCGCCGGTGCCTGGCTCGACGTCTTCCTGCAGGAGCCGCTTCCGGGCGATCATTGGGCTTGGGCGCATGAAAAGGTCCGCATCACACCCCATTGCGGAGGCCTGCCGACGCCCGACGGAACCGCGGCCGCGGTGGCGGAGGCCATCAAGGCGCTCGACGATCCACGAAATCCGCTGGTTTCCGGCAAACGGCTTCTTGACTCCCAAATCTCCTGAATGCCAGTATACAGATATGCTGAACCTCAACACACCGATCGTGGCCGAGCGAAACGAACGTCGGAACACGATCTCGGCCAGGGCCTATCAGGAACTGCGCGAGGCGATCATCACCGCGCGTGTCCTGCCTGGCGCGAGCGTTGCGGAGACTGACGTCGCGCAAGCGATGGGCATCAGCCGCACGCCGGTGCGCGAGGCCTTCACCCGGCTCTTCGACGAGGGGTTGATCGAGATTTCGCCGCAGACCGGCACCCGTGTGTCCCTCATCGACATGACCCGGGTCCGCGAGGCCGTATTCATCCGCTCGACCTTGGAAAGCGCGGTCATCGCAAACAGCGGCGTCCATCCGGATCCCGGCACGCTCGACGAAATCGAGCTGTCCTTGCGAGCCCAGGAACGCCTGGTCGACAGCGACGACATGGGTGCCCTGCACCGCGCCGACATGGCGTTCCACTCCGGCCTGACGGCAGCCTTCGCACATCCCCGCGCATGGGCCGCCTGCCAGCATGTCTCGGCGGACATGATGCGCGTTCAGTTCCTGATCGGCATGAAGCCAGATCATATCCGCTCGATCATCGCGGCGCATTGCGCGATCCTTGATGAGGTCCGTGCAGGCAAGACCGGCGAGGCCGCGCGCCTCCTGGCCGCGCACATTCGCAATGTCGACTTCGACCAGGCGACCCTCAAGCGCGAGCATCAGGAATTCTTCCGTGCGGGAGACGTCCTGTGACCGCATCCGTCCAGACCGTCGCGCGCGTCTCCACCCTGGCGTTTTCGCGCGCGGTCCCGGCAGCCTCTTTTTTTTCGGCGGTCTACGAAACCGGTTTACCAGGATGGTTCAACGTCGTCCTGTCGGGAGGGCTGAAGCGTTTGTCGGATCGACTGAAGGTAACCATCCGGGATGTCGCGCGGGCGGCGGGTGTCTCGGTAACCTCCGTATCGCGCCATCTCAACGGCCGCATAAGCCTGCCTGACCCGACTGCGCTGAAGATCGAGCAGGCCGCGGCCCGCCTCGGTTATCGTCCCAACGCCATTGCCCGGCGGCTGACGCGCGGCAGCAGCGAGACGCTCGGCCTGATTACCTCCGACATCGCCTACCCGCTGTTTGCCGCCATCGCCAGCTCATCGGAAGCGGAAGCGGCGCGGCATGGCTACAAC
>JAFKFE010001062.1 GCA_017308345.1 Alphaproteobacteria bacterium
CTGCGCGGCGAGGATCACGTCCTGTCGCGGGTGAGGGCGGACAGGCGCTTCGTCGACACGATGCAGCCCCTGATGAGCCAGGGAATGATCCTGGTGCTGACCGACGCCCCGCTTCACCCCGGCAGCCGGTCGGGCAAGGACTTCGTGATCATGTCATAGAATGGCGTCGACGATCGTCCGCGGGACCTGCCGCGACAAAACGGGCAGGCCCGTTGCCCCCTTTGATTCCGGTCCGGCGCTCATAGCGAATCTGATCGGAATCAAAGCCGGCACAAGATATCGGCTCGATAATGCCCTGTATGTGGGACCTGATAGAGACAGCTCCATTCTTCCGCAGCCTGGAACTGGCCGTTCTGGACGAGGACGGCATGCATCCTCTCGTGTTCCCCTGCCAAAAGACGCTGGCCGGCTGGAAGCATGCCATCACGGGTTTGCTCGTCGATATCAATCCCACCCACTGGCGCCACTGGGGGGAGCAGGACGAGGCGTAGCATGGCCGGTGGCTCCTGCCGCGTGCCCGCTCAGCTCCGATACCGAAGCGCCTCGACGATCACCGCCATCGCTGGCGAGAGCTGTCGCCGGCTCGGATAGTAGAGGTGGTAGCCCGGGAAGGGCAGGCTCCAGTCGTCGAGGACGAGCCTCAGCCGGCCCTCGGCCACCTGCCGGCTGACTAGGTCTTCCGGAACATAGGCGATGCCGTAACCGGCGAGCGCGGCGTCGACCATGGGAAGCGTCGTGTTGAAGGTCAGCTGGCCATCCACGCGGACCCGAAGTTCACGGCCTTTCTTCTCGAATTCCCAGGCATAGAGCCCCCCGAATGTGGCCTGCCGCAGGCTGATACACTCATGGCCGACCAGGTCCTGCGGCGCCTTCGGGATAGAGTGGCGCGAGAAATAGTCCGGCGACGCGACGGCCACCAGCCGCCAGTCCGGGCCGATCCGCACCGCGATCATGTCCTTGTCGACGCTCTCGCCGAGCCTGACGCCGGCGTCGAAGCGCTCCTCCACGATGTTGCGCATTCCGTTGTCGCTGTAGAGCTCGACCTTGAGGTCGGGATAGTCGCGCAGCGCCGGCTCGAGCTTCGGCCAGACGATTGTCCGCAGCGCATGGTCCGACAGCGTTATGCGAACCGTTCCGGAGGGCTTGTCGCGGAACGCCACCAGGCTGGAAAGATCGGATTCGATCCCTTCGAAACGGGGCGCCAGCGACTGGTAGAGCCGCTCGCCCGCGTCCGTCGGGGCCACGCTTCGCGTCGTGCGGGTCAAGAGCCGCACGCCGAGCCGCGCCTCGAGCTGCTTGATGGTGGCGCTGAGCGTCGACTGCGACGTGCCGAGCTCGGCCGCCGCCTTGGTGAAGCTGCGTTCCCGGGCAACCGCCAGGAACCACAGCAGATCCTTCATGTCGTCGCGCTGCATCGGCGATCTCCTGATCGATCATTTATATCACAAACCGATAAGTCCATGCGGATTATCCCGGCTAATCGAACGGGCTTCGCTGCAATATCTTTCCGGCATGTCGGTGCGGCCAGCCCGCGCCCGGTCAGGCTCGCTCTCTGGACAAGGGTCAGGACGCCCTTGCCGGCGTGGCCGCTTCCGCTTTGCATCGACGCATCTGACAGGAGATCACCATGGAGATTCTTCGCGCCGGCACGAGGCCCTCCGGCCAGGGGCCGGCGGACTGGTTCACCGGCACCGTCCGCATCGATCCGCTCTTCAACCCCTTCGACGCCGCGCGGGTGCAGGGCGCGCAGGTGACCTTCGAGCCCGGCGCCCGCACGGCATGGCACACGCATCCGCTGGGACAGACGCTGATCGTCGTCTCCGGGCTCGGCCGCGTGCGGCGCGAGGACGGTCCGGTCGAGGAGATCCGCCCCGGCGACATCGTCTGGTTCGCGCCGGGCGAAAAACACTGGCACGGCGCGTCGCCGAAGACCGCGATGACCCACATTGCCCTCCAGGAAGTCAAGGACGGCAAGGTCGTGGACTGGCTGGAACATGTCAGCGACGCCGACTACGGCGCCTGAACTGATCGACGAAAGGAAAGCGAAATGCTCGGAACCGTTCTTCACAAGCCCGGCGACATCCGCTGCGAGGAAGTCGCCGACCCGAAAATCCTGCGCCCGACCGATGCCATCATCAAGCTGTCGGCGAGTTGCATCTGCGGCTCGGATTTGTGGCCCTATCGCGGGCTGCAGCCGGTCGAAGGCCCCATGCATATGGGCCATGAATATTGCGGCATCGTCGTCGAGGTCGGCGCCGAGGTGCGCAATGTGCGTCCCGGCCAGTTCGTCGTCGGTTCGTTCTGCCTCTCCGACAACACCTGTCCGCACTGCCGCTTCGGCTTCCAGTCCTCCTGCGTGCAGCGCGAATTCATGTCGGGCGCGCAGGCGCCTTACGCCCGCGTGCCGCTGGCCGACGGCACGCTGGTGGCGACGTCCGAGGTTCCGCCCGCCGAGCTGGTGGCCGACCTGCTCGCCACCTCCGACGTTCTAGGCACCGGCTGGTACGCGGCCGACGCTGCCGAGGTCCGCGAGGGATCGACCGTGGTCGTCGTCGGTGACGGCGCGGTCGGCCTGATGGGCGTGCTCGCGGCGAGCGAAATGGGCGCCGGGCGCATCATCGCCATGAGCCGCCACGAGAGCCGCCAGAAACTCGCCCGCGAGTTCGGCGCGACCGACATCGTGGCCGAGCGCGGCGAGGAGGGGATCGCCCGCATCAAGGATCTCACCAAGGGCGTCGGCGCCGACTCGGTGCTGGAATGCGTCGGCACGGCCGAGTCCTTCGATCAGGCGCTGGCCTGCTCGCGACCCGGCGGCACGATCGGCTATGTCGGCGTGCCGCATGGCGTGAGCCTCGACGGCCAGAAACTGTTCTTCGGCCAGAAGCGCATGCTGGGCGGTCCGGCGCCGGTGCGCCGCTTCCTGCCTGATCTGATGGACCGCGTGCTCAAGGGCCGGATCAAGCCCGGCAAGGTCTTCGACCTCAAGCTGCCGCTGGCCGAGGTCGCCGAAGGCTACCGCGCCATGGATGAGCGCCGCGCCATCAAGGTCATGCTGTCGGTCTGACGGCGACGATCAGCGGCCTTGCCGGGCCGGGGTTCCGATGATCTGGAACAACGGCCCGTGGCCAAATGGCCAGGATCGCCGCGATGGATGGCCGCCTACGGATAATGCTGCTTCTTCGGCGCGTAGATTGCCGGATCGAAATCCAGTTCCTTCGGCAACGGCTGGCTCGAGCAGTTGAGATGCATCTGGCGGGCGAGCAGCCGCCGCTGCTGCTGCTCATGCTCCTTCACCGCCGCCACCATCCCCATGCTGTAAGGTCCAAGCAGCACGCCCATACCCCAGCCGGGGTGGTCCTTCTCGCGCTGGGCATAGTCAGCGGCGGCGGCGCGGGCCTGCTGGCATTCCGGCGATGCCCATTTCGGGTCCTGTTGCGACAGCGAGGCTCCATAATCGACCGGTGAGGACACGCATCCAGCCACTGCCGCGCCCAGCGCGGCGATCATCGCGATCCGCATCCTTGAGTCCTCGCTAATTTACGCGGCACAGTACACGGAACGCTTCTTCGCACAAGCGAGATGGCCGCGAAAAGGCAGTTGGAAGGGGCTCCGGCGTCCGGGCCGCGATTGAAGGCGGGCAAGGGTCACGCCCAAAACTTCCAGCTGAGATAGGCCGACCCGCAGCCCGACCGTAAATCTGTCGATCGGGGCGCTTTAATCCGGATCCTCGACGATCGCTTCGATCGGCAGATCAAGCGCCGCCGCCAGCTTCATGATTTTCATGACGCCAGCAGTCCGTTTGCCGTTTTCGATCTCGGACAAATAGTTCTGCGTGATGCCGGCTTTCCTCGCCAGTTCTCTCTGGGTCATGCCGCGATAACCGCGCCAGAAGGCAAGCGGTGAAGCGGCACTGACCAGCGCGCGTGTTTCATCGGGGGAGAGGCCGGGAATACGGCCGGCGCGATAATCCGCGAGGTCGCGCGCATGCTCGGCGGCTTCAAGGGCCTCTTGCAGCGCCTCGAACTCGCGACGCGGCATGATTGCCAGCTCCTCGCCGCCGGGGGTCGTAAGGAAGGTCATCGTGCTGCTCTTGCCCATGGGTCCAGCCTTTCCGCGTCAATCATAGACCGAGCTGCGCGGCCCGATCTTCGTGACGACAATTTCGGTCTCCGTTTCCTCAAACACCACGCGAAAGTCGCCGACACGCAAGCGCCGGGCCGTCGAGCCTTGAAGGGCTTTCACATTGTTCGCCAAGGTCGAAGGGTCTGCCGCATACTGTTCGATCTTGTCGAGAATTCGGGCGCTGTCGGCGCGGTGTTTGCGAAGGGCCTTGCCCGCACCGGGGAGGAGGATGACCCGTTTCATGGCAACAATATCGCATATCGCGATATCGCTTGGCAAGCGTATGATCACTCATGGCGATGCATGAAAATCACAATTTGCGATACCGTGTTCCAAAGTGAGTTGGCTCAAAACTTCCGGCTGAGATAGGCCGACCCGGCAAGCCCGAACCGCCATTCGAATTCCACCGCCCT
>JAFKFE010001063.1:0-4534 GCA_017308345.1 Alphaproteobacteria bacterium
GTGGATGGTCACGGAGGCTTTCCAAGCCTGCCATCAGGCGGGTGCCGGCCTTGATGCCGTTTTCCAGCAGGCCGCCGTCCTCGTAAAGCTTCAGCACCTCGAGCGCGACGGCCGCGCTGACGGGATGGGCGGAATAGGTATAGCCATGGCCGACCGCCGCCGCCCCGGCGCCGTCGGCGATGACGTCGTAGACATGAGCGGCCATGAACACGGCGCCCATCGGAACATAGCCGGAGGTAAGCCCCTTCGCGGTGGTCATGAAATCCGGAACGATGTCCTCTTCCGTGCAAGCGAAGAGCGGACCGGTGCGGCCGAAGCCGGTGATCACCTCGTCGGCGATGAACAGGATGCCGTGCTCGCGGCAGAGCTCGCGGATCGCCTTGATCCAGCCTTTCGGCGGCACGATGACGCCGCCCGAGCCCTGGATCGGCTCGGCATAGAAGGCGGCGACGCGTTCCGGCCCGAGCTCCTCGATCTTGGCCTTCAGCGCGGCGAGCGACGCAGAGATGATGGCGTCGCCGTCCTCACCGACAGGGTTGCGGTAGGGATAGGGGGAGGGGATCTTGTGCTGCCATTCGAAGGGAATCCCGAAGCCGGCGTGAAAGGCGGGGAGCGCGGTGAGACCTGCGCCGACCACCGACGAGCCGTGGTAACCCAGCTCGATGGAGATGAACTGGTCGCGCTTCGGCTCACCCTTTGCGTTCCAGTAGTAGCGGACGAAACGGATCGTGCTGTCGACCGCGTCCGAGCCGCCGAGCGTGAAATAGACGTGGTTGAGATCGCCGGGCGCGCGTTCGGCCAGCTCCGAGGCGAGCCGGATGGCCGGCTCCGAGCCGAGGTCGAAATAGGCGGTGGCGTAGGGAAGCTCGCGCATCTGCCGGGCCGCCGCCTCGACGATGCTGTCGTGGCCATAGCCGGCGTTGACGCACCACAGCCCGGCGAAGCCGTCGACGAGCTGCTTGCCGGACGCGTCGGTCACGGTGGCGCCCTTGGCGGATTTCAGCACACGCACGCCGAGCGCCTCGTGGCCGCGATAGGAGGAAACCGGGTGGATGAGATGGGCGCGGTCGAGTTCGATCAGCGAATTGGCGAGCATTGTCTTTCTCCGAACTAGCCGAGCGCCTGGTTGGCGAGGGCGTAAACTTTTGGTCGGGCCGAACCCGCCTTGGGCGGACGGTCCATGGCAACACCCCCGCCGACATGGGAAAGGCCGATTTCCGCCAGCCAGCCAGCGATGCCGGTCCGGCTGCCGGTGTCGACGCGCAGGAAGGCGCCGGCGCGCGGCGCGGCGAAGAAGCTGATGAGAGCCTTCGCCATGTCAACACTTCCTGCGATGACCGGCCCGATCACCTCGCCGCGTCCGAACGGGCGGATCGCGGCATAGGCCTCGATGGCGCCGTTGCGACGGATGATGGCGAATTCGCCACGCTCGGCCAGCGCATCGATCAGGGTTTCACGGTCGGCGCCATACGCATCGCGATCGAGCGTCTTGATCTCTGCCAGATCGTCTGGGCTCGCAGCCTCCACGCCGTCGGGAGAACCAAGCGTTGCGACATTGCCCTGGTGCTGCAGGATCGTGCCCGACGGAACGAAGCCTAGCTTTTCGTAGAGAGGCATGCCGTCCGCCGTCGCGACGAGCCGCAGCGGACGGTCGCCGGCAAGTGCGAAGGCCTGTTCCATGAGCTTGCGCCCGAGCCCCTTGCCGCGCGCGTTCCTGTCGACGATCACCATGTTGATCATGGCGCAATCCATGCCGTAGGGCGTCATCAGGATGGTGCCGGCAACCCGGCCCTGGTCGTCGAGCGCGACCGCGCCACGGGAGAGCTGCAGCGCCATCTGCCAGTCCTGCGGGCGATGCGGCCAGTTCTCCTGGCGCGAAAGCGCCACCGCGCCCTCGATATGGTCCGGCCCGAAGGCCTGGATTGCGATTTCGCCCTGCTGCATGAGGCATCCTTCCATGTGCCCCAAGTCTCGGTCATCGCCGCGCGGCGGATCGTCTGAAGGTTTCGGCTTCGGCAGTATCATTCGTCGTTGCATGGGGCGTGCGCCGCATCTTGTGCTGGCGCTGGCCGCAGCGGATGCGCCGCAGGCGGCCGACGACCCCTCTCAGATGCTACAGCGTGCCAAACCGGCCAGCGGATACGGAACTTTCTGCTTTCGGGAGGCCGATTTCGGTCAGATGGCACGCTCACGGCCGGCCTATGATGAAATACATCCGAACGCGAATGTGCTTCCACCGGAGATCGACGGACATGGCTTCCATCAGGCCCAAATACATCACCTTCGACTGCTACGGCACGTTGACCAATTTCCAGATGGCGGAAGCGGCGCGCGATCTCTATGGCAGCCGGCTCGACGAGCCGCGTATGCTGGAGTTCATCAAGAACTTCGCGGCGTACCGGCTGGACGAGATCCTGGGCGACTGGAAGCCCTATGCCGACGTGATCCACGATGCGCTGGAGCGCGCCTGCAAGCGCAACGGCGTCGCCTTGAGCCCGGACGACGCGAAGATGGTCTATGAGCGCGTGCCGACCTGGGGGCCGCATGCCGACGTTCCGGTGGGACTCGCCAAGGTCGCGAAGGAAATCCCCCTGGTCATCCTCTCCAACGCCATGAACGCGCAGATCATGTCCAACGTCGAAAAGCTCGGTGCGCCGTTCCATGCCGTCTACACGGCCGAGCAGGCGCAGGCCTACAAGCCTCGCTTCAAGGCTTTCGAATACATGTTCGATATGCTGGGCTGCCGTCCGGAAGACGTTCTTCACTGTTCGTCGTCGTTCCGCTACGACCTGATGTCGGCGCACGATCTCGGCATCAAGAACAAAGTCTGGGTCAATCGCCGCCACGAGCCGGCCAACCCGTATTACGGCTATGTCGAGATCGCGGACATTTCCGGTCTGCCGGGCGTGGTCGGTCTTTGAAACAGGCGGGTTGCCGATGAAGTTCGTCTCCTACTGGCACGACACCGCCCCGGTCTTTTCCGGCGGCGCGCAAGGCCCGGTCGAAGGGCATTACGATGCGGCAATCGTCGGCGGCGGCTTCACCGGCCTCGCCGCCGCGCGCCAACTGGCGAAGGCCGGCGCGAAGGTGGTGGTGCTGGAAGCGGAGCGGGTCGGCTGGGGCGCCTCCGGGCGCAATGGCGGGCACCTCAACAACGGCCTCGCCCACAGCTACCTTTCGGCCAAGGCGGAACTCGGCAAGGAGCGCGCAATCGCGCTCTATCGGGCGCTGGACGATTCCGTCGACACGATCGAGGCGCTGGTCGCGGAGGAAGGCATCGACTGCAATTTCCGCCGCGCCGGCAAGTTGAAGCTCGCCTCCAAGCCGCAGCATTTCGAAGCGATCGCTCGTAACTTCGAAGCCGTTCACGCGGAGGTCGATCCGGACACCGCGCTGCTGTCGGCCGCCGATCTGAAATCGGAGATCGGCTCGCCCTTCCATGGCGCGATGCTGTCGAAGAAGAGCGCCATGATGCATATGGGCCGGTATGTGGCGGGCCTTGCCGCGGCGGCTGTTCGCCACGGCGCCGTCATTTATGAAAGCACCAGGGTGACGGATCGCAAGCAGACCGGGGCCAGGCACGAGCTGACCACATCGCGCGGCCGCATCAGCGCCGACAATGTGCTGGTGGCGACCGGCGCCTACACCACGCCGAATTTCGATTATTTTCGCCGCCGGATCATCTCCGTCGGCAGCTTCATTATCGCCACACGTCCGCTGAGCGACGCCGAGATCGCGGCCACCATGCCGGGCAACCGGACATGCGTGACCTCGATGAACATCGGCAACTATTTCCGGCTGTCGCCGGACAGGCGCCTGATCTTCGGTGGCCGCGCCCGCTTCTCGGCGACCTCGGACCAGCGCTCGGATGCAAAGAGCGGAGAGATATTGCGGGCAAGCCTCGCAGCGATGTTCCCGCAGCTCGCCAAGGTCGAGATCGACTATTGCTGGGGCGGGCTGGTCGACATGACCAAGGACCGTTTTCCACGCGCCGGCTACCATGATGGGGTCTGGTACGCGATGGGCTACTCCGGCCACGGCGCACAGCTGTCCACCTATCTCGGCATGATCCTGGCCGACGCCATGCTCGGCCGCGAGGACCGCAATCCGCTGAAGGGGCTCGAATGGCCGTCTATTCCTGGCTATTCGGGCAAGCCGTGGTTCCTGCCGGTGGTCGGGCTCTATTACAAGGCGCTTGACAGTGTTCGGTAGGCAGTAGGGCAGTAGGGCAGTAGGGCAGTGGGTGCTGTTTTCCCTACTGCCGTATTGCCTTGCTCCCTTACTGCCCCACTCCCATATGGAAACTCTTTATCTCGAGATATTCCTCGATGCCGGCCTGTGCGCCTTCGCGGCCGAGGCCGGACTGCTTGACGCCGCCGAAGGGCGCCACTTCCATCGAGACCGAGCCGGTGTTCAATCCGACCATGCCGAACTCCAGCGCCTCGCCGACGCGCCAGGCGCGTCGCAAATTCTCGGTGTAGAAGTAGGAGGCAAGGCCGTAGGGCGTGCCGTTGGCCAGCGCGATCGCCTCCTC
>JAFKFE010001063.1:4559-5916 GCA_017308345.1 Alphaproteobacteria bacterium
GGTCAGCACCAGCGGCGCCACATACTGGTGACCCTCCGGCAGCGTCGGCCTTTCGGTGACGATGGCCGCGCCTTTGGCAAGCGCGTCCTCGACGTGCCGGTTGATCTTCTCGACGGCCGCCATGTTGATCATCGGACCGATGGCGACGCCGGGCTGCGTGCCGGGCCCGACCGTCATTGCGTTGACGCGAGCAGTCAGCTTCGCCGCGAAGGCTTCGTAGACACCGGCCTGGACGATGATGCGGTTTGCGCAAACGCAGGTCTGGCCGCCATTGCGAAACTTCGAGACCAGCGCGCCTTCGACGGCGAGGTCGAGATCGGCGTCGTCGAAGACGATGAAGGGGGCGTTGCCACCGAGCTCGAGGCTGAGCCGCTTCACGCTGCTGGCGGCCCCGCGCATCAGCAGCGAGCCGACCCGCGTCGAGCCGGTGAAGGAGATCTTGCGCACCGTCTCATTCGCCATGATCTCGTTGCCGATCTCGGCCGGCATGCCAGTGACGATGTTGATGACGCCGGCGGGAAGGCCGGCCCGCTCGGCGAGCACGCCGAGCGCCAGCGCCGAATAGGGCGTGAACTCGGACGGCTTGATCACCACCGTGCAGCCGGCGGCCAGCGCCGGCGCGACCTTGCGAGTGATCATCGCATTGGGGAAATTCCACGGCGTGATGATGCCGCAGACGCCGACCGGCTCCTTCAGCACGATGATGCGCCGGTCGGCCGTCGGCGAAGGGATGGTGTGGCCGTTGATGCGGCGCGCTTCCTCCGCGAACCATTTGACGAAAGAGGCGCCGTAGCGGATCTCGCCCTTGGCCTCGTCCAGTGGTTTGCCCTGTTCGGTCGTCAGGATCAGCGCCAGATCGTCGAGATGTGCAAGCATCAGGCTATGCCAGGCTTCCAGTAGCGCCGCGCGCTCGGCGTTGGTCTTCTTCTTCCAGCTCCCGTATGCGGACGCCGCGGCCTCTATGGCCGCGCGGGTCTCGGCGCCGACCATGTCGGGTACCGTGCCGATCGCGATCTGGGTTGCCGGGTCGACGACATCGACAGTCTTGCCGGAAGCGGCCGCGACCCATTTGACGCCGATCAGGCCGGCTTCGCGAAACAGAGTTTTGTCTTTCAGGTTCTTCATCGAAAACGACCTTGCAATCAGGTGAGCGCCGCGACGATGGCGGCGGTGATGGCTTCCGTGCGGTCCTTGCCGGGTTTGGTGCCGATGCCTTGCGCGGTTGTCGCCTCGAGCGCCTTCATGATGCGCCCGCCCGCAACCTTCTCGCCGAGGTGATCGAGCATCATGGCGCCGGACCAGATGGTGGCAATCGGATTGGCGATGCCGAGATGGGCGATATCAGGCGCCGAGCCAT
>JAFKFE010001064.1 GCA_017308345.1 Alphaproteobacteria bacterium
GCTCGCCGTGGACGACGCCATCGCCAAGGCGGAATGGAGAACCGTGCCGAAGCCGGAGATCGCGCTGCATGGCCAGCCGGACGACGAATCGAAGCCGACGCTTCTGTGGGACGGCGAGTGGGAAGTGACCTGGGTGACGTTCCGCGATATGGGCGCCGCCTTCATGGTGGCCATCCTCGGCATCTACATCCTGGTGGTCGCGCAGTTCGGTTCCTTCCGGCTGCCCCTGGTGATCCTGACTCCGATCCCGCTGACGCTGATCGGCATCATGCTCGGCCACTGGGCTTTCGCCGCACCCTTCACCGCCACCTCGATGATCGGCTTCATCGCGCTGGCCGGCATCATCGTGCGCAACTCGATACTGCTGGTCGATTTCATCCGCCACTCCGGCGGCGGCGGTCGGCCGCTGGTCGACATCCTGCTCGAGGCCGGCGCGATCCGCTTCAAGCCGATCCTGCTCACCGCGCTCGCGGCCATGATCGGCGCGGCGGTGATCCTGACCGACCCGATCTTCCAGGGGCTGGCCATCTCGCTGCTGTTCGGCCTTGCCTCCTCGACGTTGCTGACGGTGCTGGTGATCCCGGCGATCTACGTGGCGCTGCGCGGCGGAGCTGCCTCCGGCGCCGCACAGGTCGCATCCGGCGAAACACCGCAAGCGGAGTAGTCCGAGCAGGTCGGCGAACCGTCAGAGCGTTTCACCGTTTCAGGGAAAACGGCGAAACGCTCCGAAGGCCTATTCGAACGAGTAGGTAAATCCTTCCGCCGAGGCGCCGACGATGACTTTTGTCATCTTCTTGCCCTCGAGCGAGCGGTTGAGCACGCCACGGCTGAGTTCCGGCAGCAGCGTGTTGGTGAGGATGGCGTCGATCATGCGCCCGCCGGACTCGATCTCGGTGCAGCGCGCCTTGACCAGGTCCATGACGCCCTCGCCGATCACCAGCTCGGCGTCGTTGGTCGCCCTGAGGCGCTTGGCTATCTTGCCGAATTGATGCCTGGTGATCGCCTCGATCATCGCGTCCGACAGCGGATAGTAGGGGATCGTCACCACCCGGCCGAGGAAAGCGGCGGGGAATACCTTCAGCAGCGGGGCACGCAAGGCGGTGTCGAGATCGTCGATGCCGGTGCGCACCGTGCCGTTCCTGGTGCGGTCCATGATGACGTCGGAGCCGACATTCGAGGTGAGCAGGATCAGCGTGTTCTTGAAGTCGATCCGGCGGCCTTCGCTGTCGTCCATCATGCCCTTGTCGAAGACCTGGAAGAAGATCTCGTGCACGTCCGGGTGCGCCTTCTCGACCTCGTCGAGCAGGATCACGGAATACGGCTTCCTGCGGACGGCCTCGGTCAGGATGCCGCCCTTGCCGTAGCCGACATAGCCGGGAGGCGCGCCTTTCAGCGTCGAGACGGTGTGCGCCTCCTGGAACTCCGACATGTTGATCGAGATCAGGTTCTGCTCGCCGCCGTAAAGCGTCTCGGCGAGCGCCAGCGCGGTCTCGGTCTTGCCGACGCCCGAGGGGCCGCAAAGCAGGAAGACGCCGACCGGCTTTTCCGGCGCGCCGAGGCCGGCGCGGCTGGTCTGCACGCGCCTGGCGATCATCTCCATCGCGTGGTCCTGGCCGACCACGCGCTCGGAGAGGGTGGCGGCGAGCCTGAGCGCCTTCTCGGTCTGGCTGGAGAGCATGCGCCCGGTCGGGATACCGGTCCAATCCTGAACTACGGCCGCCACTGCGTTACGGTCGACCGACGGCAGGATGAGCGGCGTCTCGCCTTGCGCGGCGGCGAGTTCGGCCATCAGTTCGCGCAGACGCGTCAGGTCGGCGGCGGTTTCATCCGCCGGCTCGGCGGAAGCCGTTTCAGCCTTCGCGGCCTTGGCCGCCTTGGCTTTCGAGGCCTTGGTCTTCCTGGTCTCGGGGGCCTTGCCGTCGCCGGTCTTGCTCTCGCCGGTCTTGTTCTCGGGAGCCTTTTGCTCGGGGGCCTTTGCCGCGCTCTCCGCATTCTCGGTCCCGGCAGCGGCCTCCTCGGCCGCCGTCTCGTCGAGCGGCACGCCCTCGCCGCGCAGCTTGGCGCGCAGATCGAGTATCTCGGCCACCAAGGCCTTTTCCCGGTCCCAGCGCGCCTGGGCGGCGGCCAAAGCGGTCTCGGTTTCAGCCAGCCCGGCATCGACACGGGCCTGCCGGTCTGCCACGTCGATGCCGATCGCCGCCTCGCGGCCAATGATGCCGCTCTCGACCTCCAGCGCCTGGCGGCGGCGCAGGATATCCTCGACCTCGGCCGGCGTGGCATGCTGCGAGACCGCGACGCGGGCGCAGGCCGTGTCGAGCAGGCTGACGGCCTTGTCCGGCAATTGCCTGGCCGGGATGTAGCGGTGCGAGAGCGAGACCGCCGCCTCGATCGCCTCGTCCAGGATCTGCACCTTGTGGTGCTGCTCCAGGACGCCGGCGACACCGCGCAGCATCAGCACGGCCACCGCTTCCGACGGCTCGTCGATCTTGACGACCTGGAAGCGGCGGGTCAGCGCCGGGTCCTTCTCGATATGCTGCTTGTATTCGGCCCAGGTCGTGGCGGCGATGGTGCGAAGCTCGCCGCGCGCCAATGCCGGCTTCCGGAGATTGGCGGCATCGCCGGTCCCTGCCGCGCCGCCGGCACCGATCAGCGTATGCGCCTCGTCGATGAACAGGATGATCGGCGTCTCCGAGGCCTGGACCTCGTCGATGACCGCTTTCAGCCGCTTTTCGAACTCGCCCTTGACGCTGGCGCCGGCCTGCATCAGCCCGACATCGAGCATGCGAACGGAGACATTCTGAAGCGTCGGCGGCACGTCGCCCTGGGCGATGCGCAGCGCAAATCCCTCGACCACCGCCGTCTTGCCGACGCCGGCCTCGCCGGTGAGAATCGGGTTGTTTTGCCGGCGCCGCATCAGGATGTCGACGATCTGCCTTATTTCCGGATCGCGGCCAACGACCGGATCGATCTTGCCGTCGCGGGCACGCTGGGTGAGGTCGGTGGCGTATTTGGCCAAAGCCGAATCCCCGCCCGGACCGCGCTTCACCGGTGTTTCGGCGGCGGGGGCCACGGCGAGTGAGCCGGCTTCGAGCGACCCTTCGGTGACATCGGCGAAGCGTGAGATGACACCATCCGCGTCGATCTTGTCGAACTCGGCGCTGATCTTGGACACCAGGCCTTCCAGTGCCGGCGTCTTCAGGCAGGCAAGCAGGATATGGGCGCTGCGCACCTCCTCCACGCCGAATTCCAGCGTCGCAAGGTTCCAGCCTTCCTGGATGGCGTGGAAGATGTGGTCGGAGAATTCCTCCACCGAGGTGGCGCCATAGGGCAGCTTGTCGATGGCGCGGGTCATGTCGGCCGTCAGCCGGCTGACATCCAGCCCCGCGTCGGCGACGATCATCTGCACATCCGAGCGCTCGGACAGCACCAGTTGCTGGATGAAATGGGCAAGTTCGACATAGGGATTGCCGCGCAGCTTGGCCGTGTCGGCCGCCGCCTTGAAGGCGCGCACCCCCGTGGCGTTGAGCTTGGCGACCAGTTCCTTGCGCTTGAAGCTCTGCGATGACCGGCGCTGTTCCATCGAACCTGCTCCCGCAACCTGCCGACTGTACCCTGCCATATAAGCGGCCGCTTGACAAAGCCGCGTGACGGGTAAGGCGTTTTGAATTTATCCGGGCGGCACCGCCCGGTTACACAAGCCTTGCAAACTCCTGGCAGCAAACACTGGATTGCCGTCCGGACTATGCGAGCCATTTCACATACCGGGTCCGACAATCGCGCAATGGGTTTCGCCGAGGAAACGGTCGCGTTCAGCTTCCGTTAGTTTTTGCGCAGGTGCTCATTTGTCGTCGCGTGAGGCCAGTGATAACGTTACGTCACATAGAGGTCTCAGGGCCGCTGGCTGGGGGTTGGTGTGATTGATCTCGCACTCTGGCTGAATCCTCTGAACGGTGAGAATCCGTCGGGAGAGGACTTGCGCAACGACCCGGCCTTTCATGAGCTGGAGCGCCTGACCGAGCCCCAGCTCAAGGTTGTCCACGACGGCACCAGCAAGCCCACCTCGCAATCCAGTCCGGTCGACTGGACGGCCGTGCTGGAGAAGGCCGAGGAACTGCGCCCGCGCGGTCGGGATTTGCGCCTGCTGGTCATCGTTGCGCGGGCCTTGGCCAACGAGGAAGGGCTGGCCGGCCTCGCCCAGGGCCTGACGCTCATCGCTAGGACCTTCGAACAGTACTGGGACACAATGCACCCGGCATTGCGGCCGAGCGCTTCCCCACGCGACGCAGCCTTGCGCCGCATCAACGCGCTGCTCGATCTGCAAAACGGCCAGGAAGGCCTGCTGGCGAACCTCAGGCAGGCGGTTTTCTTCTCCCCGCGCGCGATCGGCCCGATCAGCGGCAGGGATCTGGAACAGGCGGCGCTGACGAGCGCCCACAACCAGCTGATGAACCGGGTGCGCACCGGATGCGCGGCGCAGATCGATCAAGCGGCGGACGCGATGACGTCGCTGCTGGCCGACGCGCGTGCCGCA
>JAFKFE010001065.1 GCA_017308345.1 Alphaproteobacteria bacterium
TGCACACCGCCAAGACGCAGAAGCCGGCGCAGAAGATCGTCTCGCCGCGCGCCGCCTGAAACGGCACGACCGGCCCGGTTCCAGCGATGGAGCGCCGGCGATGAAGGCGTCTGCCAACGCCTCGATCTGACGCAATTCCGGACGGAGCACCGACTCACATTTTCCTGGAATTGCCCTAAAACAAGCTCATCTGGTCTTCGTCCGCGCCGGGCTTCCGGCGTCCAGCCTTTTCGGCCTGTGGCCCGACGAAACCCCTCTCCTGAATCTCCGGCCCGGTATTGGCGACCTTGTTGACAAGGTCGGAAACCGGGACAGCCTCGAAGAAATCGGGCTCGGCGGGCTTGAGCAGATCGAGCACGTCGCGCGGCTCCTGCGTGCGGCAATCGAGCCAGCGGCTGAAATCGCGCTCCTCGATCACAACCGGCATGCGGTCATGGATGTGGGCGATGCCGGCATTGGCCCGCGTCGTCAGGATCGCGCCAGTGTCCATCTCCGAGCCGCCCGGCTCGGAAAAGGTCTCGATCAGCCCGGCGAAGGCGACCATGCCGCCGCGTCGCGGGCGGATCCAGTAGGGCTGCCCCTTGGCTCCGCCCGACTGCCGCCACTCGTAGAACCCCGATGCCGGCACCAAGGCGCGGCGATGGCGCATCGCGGTCTTGAACGACGCCTTTTCCAGAACGCCTTCCGAGCGGGCGTTGATGAGCAGTGGGAATTCCCTGGTGTCCTTGACCCAGGCTGGAATCAGCCCCCAGCGCACCAGCATCGCCTGGCGGTCCGGCAGGTTCGAGCCCGGCTCCCGCTGCGGCCCGGCGAGCGCCATCAGCACCGGTTGCGTCGGCGCGATGTTGTAGCGCGCCGGAAACTCCTCCAGCTCGGCCAGGCCGAGAAAGGCCGCGGTCTGGTCAGGCGTGGCGGTCAGGGCAAAGCGTCCGCACATGGATCTGGGCTCGTCAATCGATGAGCAATGAAAGTGGCGATGGAACAGCCGCGCCGCAACGGCTAAGAACCGGCCGGGCCGATCGGTCCACAACAGGCTGCGGGAAAACGGCGCCCCATGGAACAGCGCAAGATCATACCGGCCGTCTCCGTCGCCGTCGTGCGCGGCGGCACCGTGCTCCTGGTCAAGCGCGGGCGGGCGCCGTCGCAAGGGCTGTACGCCTATCCCGGCGGCAAGGTCGAGCCGGGCGAAACACTCGCCGCAGCGGCGGCGCGCGAATTGCTGGAAGAGACCGGGCTCGAGGCGACGGGCTATCGCCCGCTGCGCGACATCCATATCGACGGGAGCGGTGAAAACCACGCGGTCGACTATCTGCTGACGGTGTTCGGCGCCGCTTATGCCGGCGGCGAACCGGTGGCCAGCGACGATGCCGAGACCGCGGCGTTCTACACGCTGTCGGAAATGGCCGATATGCCGCTTGCCGGCGACGTGTTTTCGGTCGCCGAGGAATTGCTTGGGCCCGCGCAAGAGGCCGAGCGGTGAGCATCCAGAATGGCCTTGCAGGCGACAAAATGTTTCGCCACAAAGCCTTGGCTCTCTCACGCCAAGGCCCTGATGACCCGCGCCTCTCTCCTCCTCGCTTGCCTCGCCGTCGGCATCGCCGTCGCGGCGTCTCCGGCGCGCGCCGTGGAAGCGCCTTTCGAGCCCGGGCTGATGCGGCTCGCCGAGGTGCTGGGGTCGCTGCATTTCCTGCGCAATCTCTGCGGCGAGAAGGGCGACCAGTGGCGGGCCGAGATGGAAAAGCTGCTCGAATCGGAAAATCCCGATCCTGAACGACGCGCCCGTTTCATCGCCTCCTTCAACCGCGGCTACCGTTCCTTCAGCGGCACCTATACACGATGCACGCCTTCGGCGACCGAGGCCATCGCCCGCTACATGAAGGAAGGCGAGACGTTGTCGCGCGACATCGCTTCCCGCTACGGCAATTGAGGTCGGATGAGCGGCTGCCGCGCGTTTTGAGCGGATTTTCTTGCGACAATCGGCGCCAATGTGAGCTGCCTTATTGTCTCCTGTCCCGCTCTGGTGCAATCATGTGTTGCAGTTTCGCAACAGTGTTAATGAAACGTTAGCGCGTGATTGTGGAATTAACTCAAACTGAAGGTTTTGGTGCCGCAAGCCGGTCTAATCGGCTAAGCTCGGTACCGAGTAAGCGCAGTCTTGCCGGCAAAGTGGATTTCGACCCTAAAAATGTCGTATTTACAAAGACTTATTTGAGACTGCGGACGAACTGAGAGCCCAAGCCAGATCCGTCACCGGATCGCCGCTTGCAGTAAGGTGGACATCGCAATGGAACATGGTGTCAGCGACATCGATGCGTTGGTCAGGGAAGAAAAGCGCCTGACTGCCGTCGAGAGCCACAGCGAAGCCTGGGCGGAGGGCCTGTCGGCTGGCATCGAGCCGGAAATCATCGCCGAGGCCGCGCTTGAGACCGCTTTCGGCGAAATGTTGCGCGCCAATGGCGAGACCTCGGCGCTGGCCCTCCTCGACCGCATGCGGGAAAAGGTGATAGCCGGCGCGTTCGAGCCGGGACGGCTGAAGCACTAGCCACCTGTTCTGACAGCGACTTTTTGACTTTTGACGGGCGCGCCCCGTTTGGGCATCATGGCCATGCGCTTGATCATTCAAGGCGCCGCTCGGGCTATGCCTGGCAACAATGGAGAGGCAAACGGTGAGATTTTCGATGTCAGGCCGGCCACGCGGGCTGGCCCTCAACATCCTGATCGCCGCCTCCTGCCTGGCGCTGCCTCTGTGCCTCGCCAGCACGCCATCCTACGCGCTGAGCGAGATCCAGCGCGAGGACCTGCCTTCCCCTGTCGCCCCGCCCGCCAATGGCGACAGCGCCGCGCCCGGCAGCGCCGTGCCAATGCCGGAGGCGCCCGGCACCAAGCCCTCGGACAGTAGCCAACCGGCCGACGACATGGACAAGTCGGAGCCGGAAACGCCGCCCGCCAGTGGCGGCGTCACCAGCCCGCGCGCCGATCCGGACGCGCCACCGCCGGCGGTCGTCTACGACCTCAACACGCTTCCCGAACCGGTCAGGCGCATGCACGGGCTGATCATCGAGGCCTGCAAGACCGGCGACATCGAGAAGCTGAGGCCGCTGATCGGCAAGGGCGATTCCATGACGCAATTGTCGCTGGGCGACATTGACGGCGACCCGATCACCTTCCTGAAGGGCCTTTCAGGCGACAGCGACGGCCAGGAAATCCTCGCCATCCTGGAAGAGGTGCTGTCGGCGGGCTACGTCCATGTCGACACAGGCACGCCGCAGGAACTTTATGTGTGGCCGTATTTCTTCGCGCTGCCGCTCGACAAGCTCGATCCGAGGCAGCGTGTCGAGCTGTTCAAGCTGGTCACGGCCAGCGACTATGACGACATGAAGCAGTTCGGCGCCTATATCTTCTACCGTGTCGGCATCACGCCGACGGGACAGTGGCTGTTCTTCGTCGCCGGGGATTGAAGCCGCACAAGATACGGCAATGTTGGCGGGACAACGCAACGACAGCAGTCAAGCCTATCAGTAGGATTGTCGCGACGGCTCAGGCAGCGGTCAGAAGGATACCGTGGCCGAATTCGTCGGCCAGTTTCGCAATGAGCAGCTTTTCACGCGCCGTAAGGCGCTTTTGATCGACAAAGCGCCAGTTGCGTTCATAAAGCGCAAACACTTCCTTTGCAGGGATGGGGCGCGTGACGTCGCGGTTCCAGGCCAGCGCCTGGAGCTCAGGAAACTCCGCGGGAATGATCGGCGCAATATTCGCGGTCATAGTGCGCTCAAGATAGTGCAGAGCGCTTAACAAATCCAATGTCGGCGGATCAGGCCGGCAGCGCCTCGGAAAACTCCACCGCCCTGCCCTGGCCGGGTGCCACGATCTCGCCTTCCCACATGACGCGCGTGCCGCGCACGATTGTGCCGACCGGCCAGCCGGTGACCTCTTTGCCGTCATACGGCGTCCACCCGGCCCTGGAGCCGGCCTGCGCATTGGTGATGGTCTCGCGCCGCTTCATGTCGACAATCGTGAAATCGGCGTCGTAGCCAGCGGCGATGCGGCCTTTCCTGGCCATGCCGAAGATGCGCTGCGGACCATGGCTGGAGAGATCGACGAAGCGCTGCAAGGTGAGCCAGCCGGCATTGACGTGGTCGAGCATGATCGGAACCAGCGTCTGTACGCCGGTCATGCCCGAGGGCGAGGCGGGATAGGACTTCGCCTTCTCGGCCAGCGTGTGCGGGGCGTGGTCGGACCCCAGAACATCGACGATGCCCTGCGAAATGCCATGCCAGACGCCGTCGCGGTGGCGCGCGGCGCGGACCGGCGGGTTCATCTGGATCAATGTGCCCAGCCGCGCATAGTCGTCGGCGGAGAGCGTCAGGTGATGCGGCGTGGCCTCGCAGGTCGCGACGTCCTTGTGCTGTTCGAGGAAGACAATCTCCTCGGCCGTCGAGATGTGCAGCACATGGATGCGCGCGCGCGTCTGCCTGGCGATGCGCACGAGGCGCTCCGTGCAGCGCAGCGCCGCGATCTCG
>JAFKFE010001066.1 GCA_017308345.1 Alphaproteobacteria bacterium
CCATCAGTCTGACTTGGGATAGGCCGGCACCGGAAATGGGCGAAGCTCATGTCGGGCAATGGGTCCGACTCCCAGAAGGCGCCGGGCGCGGCGAGTCAGCCCCTTCTCGAACAGGTGATAGGTGATGAGTGCCACGCCAAAGGTGGTCGCCAACGCCAATGCGATGAAAGCCCATGGACCAAGCACCAGAATCAAGCCTGTTCGCCAGAAGATGACGTGCATGCCGCGGATCACGAATGGATGCAGTAGGTAGAGTGCGTAGGACGCATCGCCGATACCGGCGCCCCATCGCGCCGCCAGGCTCTCGCGCCTCAGCCTGCTTGGCGCCAAGGCGGCACTCCAGACAATGAGGGATGCCGGAATGCCATAGACAACGGGGCGGGCAAGGCTGCTCGATACATCGGGAAGACCCGCCGCGAGCATCAGGCCGACCAGGCCCGTTGCGGCAACGCAGGCCCTGATGAAACCGGAGGGCCGCAGGTCCAAGCTGCACATGATCCCGATTACCACGCCCAAGGCGAACTCGAGGATGATCGGATGTGTCCAGAACCCGAATGGCTCGGGCAAAGGCGCCATGAGACGGCCTGCCAACACCATGCCCACCAGAGTCGTGAGCAGCACCGCGACGGCCCAACGCATGGGCAGCACGATCGCCGCCGCAAACAGCACGTAGAAAAGCATCTCATAGTTGAGCGTCCAACCCAGCTCGTAGACAGGCTGGACGACGCCGTCAGGGCGGGTGGCCGGGATGAAGAAGTAGGATTCGATTACAAACCTGAAATTGATGTAGCTCTGGTTGAGGAAGGTGGGAGCGAGCAACGCCACCGCAAGGTAGAGCGTGGTGGCCGACCAATAAAGTGGGACAATCCGCGCGATCCGACGGGAAAGGAAGAGACGCGCACCGCCCGCCTGCGCAAATAGCTGTCGCGACGTGTGCACCATGATCAGACCGGAAATCACGAAGAAAATATCGACCCCCGCGCTCCAGGGTATCGGATTCCAGGCCTGAAAGGTGTGGCCAGCCTGGAGTTCAAGAGTCGCCGCATCATGCTGCGCGTGGCGCAGGGCAACCGAAGTGGCCGCGACGGCACGTAGCACCTGAACTTGAATGAGGGTTTCGCGCTGGCCGGGCCCCACGGGCGTCGACCTTTCGAACCGATGGCGCATCAGAGGCGTCGAAGCCGTCGCCATTGGGTTCTTGCTCCATGGATACTCCGCAGGCTCCACAACAACGTGACGCGCGGCCGGAGTTGATGCATCCTTCAAATGACGGACGCGGTTGGTAAAATGCCAAAGCGCTGCCAGCGGTGCACGGTGTCGAGAGACGGTGGATGTCGACGCTTCTTATGAGGCCCTGCGACGACCTCATGCTTTCCGCCGAGTCGGAGGCGCTCGGGCCCACCGTGGCCGCAGTGCCGATCAATATGCGACCGGAGCCTTCGCCCAATAATATGATGGACGGTCAGCAATGAGAGAGACGATCACCGACGAGCCGACAAGCTCTTACTTCCCGGCTCTCAAAAGCCAATTCCATTGTTCGCCACCGCCCGCGCTCGGCCTGATCGAGAACAGGACAAAAATCAAGCCAGGCAGGATCTTCAGCCGCTTGCCGATATAGACGGCCATGGCAACACTCCAGATGCTCAGGGCAAGTGCGACCCCCACGGCGGCGCCGATCGACCCGTACACCGCAACGCCCACGGCACAGGCTATGATGTTAAACACAGCACCGGCGATCATGGTGCTCGCCGCGGCCCATTCGTTTCCGGTCATGGTCAGGAGATTCTGCTGAGGCCCGCACAGTGCGACAAAGACATATCCCAGAATGAGAACCCGGGCGATTGGCGCTCCCGCGGTGTAGCCTTCGCCGAAATAGCTCAAGAACGGTTCGACGGCCACCATCATGGGGACGGCCACCGCGATGGCGCCCCCCGCGGAGAGCAACGTGGCCCGTGCGAACAGCTGCTGCAGCCCCTTACGGTCCCCCCTGGCATGCAGATCGGCTGCCGTTGGCGAAAACATGATGGCGACCGCGATGCGAGAAAGACCCACCAACATCGCGACGTTCAACGCCAAGGCGAAAATGCCGGCGTCGCGGATATGATGGGTCCAGCCCAAAACCAGCACCCCTGCACGGCTGACAAAGACATCGAGCCCCGTGATGAGCATGAGCGGGGGGACGGCAAACCACCATTCCCTCGATTCGTAACTGGGCTGAACCTGCCGCAGGCGAGGCGGTTCAAGTCCCCTGGCGGTGATGAACACCAGCCCCACCGTAATGGCGGAGCTGATGACCACCGCCAGCATCACTGATGGCGCATCCACGGTTCGCAATCCGGACTTGGCCAGTATCGCCACCAGCACCAGCAGGAGCCCATCACGCACGATGCGTTCTGGCAATAGCGCCGAGACGACGCCGCCGAAGGCGCGTACAAGCGTAGCTCCCAGGGCATAGGCCGTGATCAAGGCGATCGAGACAGCGCCGATCATCCCGAACAGTACCGCCGCCGCCAGCGATCTCTGCAGGGCAAATCTTATCACCCCCCGTGCCAGATCGAGCCTGCCATTGGCTCTATAAGCGGGCACGAAACGCAACAAGGAAACATTGAAACCAAGCGTTGCCAGATAGGCGAGCACCGAGGTCCAAGCCAGAACGTAGGAATAGATGCCGTAATTGCGTGGGCCGATAAGATGCGCAATGGCCAATTGTGCAAGACTGGTGAGCCCGGCACCCGCAACATAGATCAAGAGGGCAAAGACGCTCGCCCGGGCGAGCCGTGAGCCGACATCCTTGCTTGGACGGGGCGCGGCTATCGAAACGCCAGCGGGATGGATCGGAGACTTTCGCGACATGCCACCATCGGCATTCGCGGCTTCGGCACCGTGTGCACCTCTTTGTTTTGCGAACCCTCCGTCCATCCGTGAAAGCTCGGAGATGATTTTCTTCTCGACCTTGCAAATACCTTCCAACTTTTTACGATTGTCAGTGTTTTCGACTGAAATTACTTTCCGACCAGAAATTGCGAGAAGATCATTGATGGATTCAAATACGCCGACCGAGCTCATATTCACGTTCAAGTCGGCCTCGAAAATCCGCTCCGCCGGCGGCTCGTGCTCCATCCGCCGCCGCAAGCGATTCTCCACGACCGCAGACGGCACCACGAGCCTGACGGTGAGATCCGCTTGCGGCGCGAGGCTAAGCGCCTTGGCGAGCAGATCGTTGTCGGCGCCTCCTTTGAACATCGCCAGCGATCCAATCGCTTGAACGTATCCTTGATCGAATATCACTATCTCTGGCGAATGCTCCGCGCGGTTCCAGTAACGCGAGAGAAGCAGGATGTACCGCCAGATCCGGACGCGCCAGATTTGCCCCTTTGGCGTTATCAGCCTGACCAGCGACAACGACATGGAAAGGTCGCTCAGCTGCCCTACGGAGAAAATCAGTATTCTTGAAGTCGACAATATTGCCGACATGATTCTCGAGACGAACAGGAGAATCCCGAAATCGAAGCTCCCGACCCTGGTGCTGGGCCTGTAGCTGAGGGCGACTCTGGCGCGATAGCCTTTACCACGCAGCTGCTCGGCGAGCGTGTGGGCAAACGTTGTCTTGCCGGATCCTGGCGGCCCGAAGAATTCAATGATCATTGTGGGGCAAGCCCAATTGCGGGAACAACACCCCGGGTTCCCTGTGGTGTTCTGTGGAGCGCGGCGACGACAGTCTCATCAGACCCTCGTCAGAAGGAGGTCGGCGCTATCCCCGAGTTGGTAACCGGCGTGCCTCTTGAGATTCACCTGGGTGAGTACGCTCCCTATGGGAGCGGCGGTAGGTCCGCCGGCCCGCAGCGACTCCAGCGCACCGCGGACAATGCCGCGCCGCGTCCCCGCCCAGCGAATGGCAAAAAGCACCGCATCGGCCCAGCGCTTCAGAAGTCTGGTTTCGGGGCCGCCAAGGCCCACGGGCCCGTTGATGACGACGACATCGTAAACCGACAGCATTTCATCGGTAAACTGGGATTTGTCGACGGTGGACAAAAGCGTCAGCAGATCATCCGAAGGGGCTGGAGCGGCCATGAGATCGATGCGGATTTCCGGCATGCTCGTTACCGCATCCTGCAGCGTGCAGCGCTCGCTCACGTAGTCGCCAAAGCAGTTGCGGGCCTTAACGGTGCTGAATTCGTCGCGAAACTCGTTCGTGAGCCGCTCGTCCTTGGAGTCGAGGTTGAGGAAAAGCACCCTTCCTCCCAGTCGCGTGGCCGCCAGCGCCATGCTCCATGCCAACTCCGTCTTGCCATCGTCCCGGACGCTGGACGTTACGAGGATGATGTGCGGCGGCTGCCCCCTGCCCTGGGTCGGCGCGGCCGTGACGAGAATGGATGCCGCGGCGCGACTGTAGGGCGAGTTCTGCTGGCTCAGAACCAGATGCCGCAGCTGCTTTGCATGGACCTCCGAAACCTTGGGAAGCAGACCCACGCACGGGATCCCAAGCTCCGCTTCGGCCTCGGCTTCGCTGCGCAAGGTCTGGTTCAAGCTGTTTCGAACCAGGACGAAAACCGCCGCCATCAGACCGAACACGATCATGCCGGGCGGAATCAGGAAGATCGGCGACAGGGTCTTGGGATTTGAAGGCGGCCATGCCGCAGAAAGGATCGCTATCCCTGGCGAGGGAGCGGCGATGCGCCGGACCAAATCCTGTTGCCGGGCAAGGAGCTCGTTGTAGTGCTGTGTCACGATGGCCACCTGCGGCTCGAGGGCACGCAACCCGGAAAGCTGGCTCGCCGTGTCGGCGACGGCCGCGTCGAGCACTCTCTCGCGCTCCTCCAGGGCCGCTACCTGGGCGCGGTAGACATTTGCCTCGGTGACGATGCGCGCGATGCCCTGTTCGATTTCACGAGTGATCGTGTTGCCGGGATCGTCGCCCGCGACCGCGCCTGGCTGACGTGCCGCAAGATCGGCCAGCACCGGCGATCCGACTTCTTCAGCGATCGCCGAGATGGACGCGCCCGCCTTTCGCAGATCATCTATGCGGTGAAGGCGAGATTCCAAGGCGGACAGATCGGCTTTCGACAGGGAAATCTGCCGGCTGAGTTCCACCGTTTCGTTGGCCGCGTTACTGGCCGCAGTTTGATCGACGGTGCCGTGGGTCAGCCGGTACGTCTCCAGCCGATCGGTCGCGTCGACCAGATCCCTTTGTACTTGCGGCAGGCTCGCGACCAGCGATTCCAGCTCGAACTGGTCCGATGCGCGGTTTTTCTGTACGAGATTTTCGATATAGACCTGAGCGAATGTATTGGCGACAAGCGCGGCACGCACCGGGTTGGCATCGGTGAAGCCGATGGTGATGATGCGCGAGCGCAGCTCCTGCCCGACCCTCATGCCGCTCCGGAGCGCCTTCAACTCAGCGGCATCCGCTGCTTCCGGACTTACCGCCGCGGGTTTGCCCTGCGGCCAGACCAGGTTCAGAAGATTGCTCATGAAGGAGCCTGTCGCGGGCGGAATGGCGCCGATGCCGCTCTTGCCCGCAGCGTCGGCTGCCTGCGCCTTGCGCAGCGCCGCCAGAACCTGACGCAGGTGGCCTTGCGATGAAAGCATAGTCAGATGGTCGTCGATACTGGATTCAAGCGAGTCTTGAACGGCAGCCGTGCCGCCCGAAGCGCCGCCGCTGGGGGCGTCGATGATGACCTGCGTCGTCGCCTCGTAGAGCACCGGCCGGGTAAGGCCCGCAAGCCCCGCCAAGATGCCGCCCAGAAGCGCGACGGCAATCAACAACCATTTTCTCGCGGCCAAGGTGACAACAAGCTGATGGAAGGGAGACGACGGCTGCACAGGTTCGCGTAACGGTGACCTCATGTGCGGAGTTGTGTCGAGCTTGGCGACGGCCATCTGTGTAGTGCGCGGAAGCCTCGGACGACTGGCTATGGACCCTTCCATCTCAAACCCCTGTCAATTCGAATTCGTGAGAGAGGCGCGCGGGCGGCGCCGATGGCCGCATGGTTTCGTGGCGCCAGGCCTGGAACATCAGCACTGGCCACAGGTCGCGAAAATGATCTCCGCTTCCATGCAGATGGTCCTGCCAACATGCATCGACCTTCGCAAAGTCGATGATCCCGTCTCCGGACTGGCGCAGTGTGGCGATGATATCCGACGCCCAGGCGCGCAGGGGTCCTTTCAGCCAGGCCCCGACCGGAACGTCGAAACCCTGCTTGGGCCGATCGACCAGCCGCCGCGGTACATAACGATCAAGGAGCTGGCGAAGAATCCATTTGCCCTTGCCATTTCGGACCTTGACACTGGTTGGCAGGCGCCAGGCGAATTCAACGACGCGATGGTCAAGAATTGGGCATCGCCCCTCGAGGCTGTTGGCCATCGTGGCGCGATCGAGCTTCACCAGTATGTCGCCCGGCAGATAGCCGGTCATATCGTCAAACAGGAGGCGCGACAGGAGGTCGTCGAGCTGTGTCGAGGCGGCAAGCGAAGCCGACGGCTTGCGATGAAGAAGGCTGTTGGTTGAAGATTCCGTCAGCCGCCGAAGCAGCTGATCCTGATCCGCCGCCGCGAACAGGCGGGCGAGGCGATTCAACCGGTCGCCGCGCAATCCGTGCCGCATATTCGCCGAAAGGGGCAAGCCAGCGAAGATGTCTTTCCGGGAGGCCTGGGCCAGCAGCCCTGCCCCCGCCGCCAACACCCGACGAATTGACGAAGGCAGCTCATGCTGCCTTTGGAGACGGGTCGCCAGGAAGTGCCGGGAATAGCCAGCGAAGCACTCGTCGCCGCCGTCGCCTGACAAAGCCACCGTTACATGTTGCCGGGCGAGGCGAGACACCAGCAGCGTCGGTATCTGCGATTCATCGGCGAACGGCTCGTCCCAAATCCTCGGCAGCTCCGGAATGACCTCAAGCGCCGCAGCCGGTGAGAGATGAAGTTCCGTATGAT
>JAFKFE010001067.1 GCA_017308345.1 Alphaproteobacteria bacterium
CCTGGGTCCGCGACACCGAAAGCGCCGCCTGATGCCCGCCCTTGAAAAAGGCGCGATGGCCAAAGGGATCGACGTCGTCACCTTCGGCTGCCGCCTCAACACCTATGAATCGGAAGTGATGCGCCGCGAGGCCGAGAGCGCCGGGCTCGGCGCGCTCCAGGGCGGCGCCGTGATCTTCAACACCTGCGCCGTCACCGCCGAAGCGGTGCGCCAGGCCAAGCAGGCGATCCGCAAGGCGCGCCGCGAGAACCCTGAAGCGCGCATCATCGTCACCGGCTGCGCGGCGCAGACCGAACCGGCGAATTTCGCCGCCATGGACGAGGTCGACCTCGTGCTCGGCAATGAGGAGAAGCTCAAGGCCAACTCCTATCGCGCGCTGCCCGATTTCGGCGTCAACGACACCGAGAAGGCGCGCGTCAACGACATCTTTTCCGTGCGCGAGACGGCGGGCCACATGGTCGACGCCATCGAGGGTCGGGCGCGCGCCTTCGTGCAGGTGCAGAATGGCTGCGACCACCGCTGCACCTTCTGCATCATTCCCTATGGCCGCGGCAATTCGCGCTCGGTGCCGATGGGCGCCGTGGTCGAGCAGGTCAAGCGCCTGGCCGGCAACGGCTATGCCGAGATCGTGCTCTCCGGCGTCGACATGACGAGTTTTGGGGCCGACCTGCCGGGCAGCCCGAAGCTTGGAAAGCTGGTGAAGACCATTCTCAAGCAGGTGCCGGACGTGAAGCGGCTGAGGCTGTCCTCGATCGATTCCATCGAGGCTGACGACGACCTGCTCGACGCCATCGCCACCGAGCCCAGGCTGATGCCGCATCTGCATCTGTCGCTGCAGTCCGGCGACGACATGATACTGAAGCGCATGAAGCGCCGCCATCTGCGCGACCAGTCGATCCGCTTCTGCGAGGACGTGCGCAAGCTGCGTCCCGGCATCGTCTTTGGCGCCGACATCATCGCCGGCTTCCCGACCGAGACCGAGGCGATGTTCGAGAATTCGGAGAAAATCGTCGAGGAATGCGGGCTGACGCATCTCCACGTCTTCCCGTTCTCGCCGCGCGAGGGTACGCCCGCCGCGCGCATGCCGCAGGTCCGCCGCGACGTGGTGAAGGCGCGCGCCGCAAGGCTGCGCGCCGCCGGCGAGGCCGCCTATCGCCGCCATTTGTCGTCGCTTGCCGGCACGCGGCAATCGATCCTTGTCGAGCGCGACGGGCTAGGCCGCACCGAAGGTTTCACGCTGGCCGCGATCGACGCCGGCGCCCCTGGCGAGATCGTCGAGGCCGTGATTGCCGGCCATGACGGCGCACGATTGATTGCGGCGCCCTTTGCCGCGCAAGCCGCCTGAGACTGCGAGACGCATGGCCGGTTTTTTCAAGAAGATATTTTCGTTCGGCAAGAAAGAGGTCGTCGAGGAGCGCGCCGACGAGACGGCCCCGCTGCCGCCGATCAAATGGGATCAGCTGGACGCGCTGAAGCCGGAGGCCGAGCAGGCTGCCCCGGAGGTTTCGGCGCGCGAGCAGGAACCGGTGGCGGAGGCCGCGCCGGCGAGCCAACCGGCTCTTGAGCTTGCCCCCGCTCCGCCTGAAGAGCCGAGGCTCGAGCCCGCTCCGACCGTTCCGCCGACGCCCGAGCCGATCGTTCCCGCCGAGCCGGAACCGCTGCCGGAGCCTGAGAAGCCCGAACCGCCTGCCCCGGCCGAAGTGCCGCCAGCACAGCCGGAACCGGAACCAGCGCCCGAACCTGCTCCGCAGGAAGTGCCCGCGCCCGCGCCGGCTCAGCCGGAGATCGAGCCCTCGCGTCCGGAACCGCTGCCTGAGCCGGCGCCAGTCGAAGTGCCGGCGCCGCCTGCCGAAGTTCCGGTCGAAACTCCGGCTCCCATCGAAGTTCCGCCAGCGGAAACACCTTCCATGGAACCATTCGCCGAAGCTGGCGCGGAAATTGCGCCTCCCATTCGGCAGCCCAGTCCTGTCGAGCCGCAGCCGATCCTTGCCGAGATCGCACCCGAACCGGAGGCCGTGCCATCGCCAAGGGCCACCCCCGCCGCCGGCAAGGTGACGGTCTCGAAAAAGGTCGAGCAGAAGGCCGAGCCGGTAAAGGCGCCCGAGCCGGCGCAGCGGCGCTCCTGGTTCCAGCGCATGCGCGAAGGGCTTGCCCGCTCCTCGCGCGAGCTCACCGGCAACATCGCCGGCGTCTTCACCAAGCGAAAGCTGGACGAGGACACGCTGCAGGATCTGGAGGACGTGCTGATCCGCGCCGACCTTGGCGTCGAGACGGCATTGCGCGTCACCGATTCGCTTGCCTCCAGCCGCTATGGCCGCGACGTCTCCGACGCGGAAGTCCGCGCCGTGATGGCGGCGGAGGTGGAGAAGGTGCTGACCCCGGTGGCAAAGCCGCTCGAGCTCGACCTCAGCCACAAGCCGCATGTCATCCTGGTCGTCGGCGTCAACGGCACTGGCAAGACCACCACCATCGGCAAGCTGGCCGCCAAGCTCACCGACGGCGGGCTGAAAGTGATGCTCGCCGCCGGCGACACGTTCCGCGCCGCCGCGATCGAGCAGCTCAAGATCTGGGGCGAGCGCACCAGATCGCCGGTCATCGCCACCAAGCTCGGCGCCGATGCGGCGGGCCTCGCCTATGACGCTTTCGAGAAGGCCAGGGAGGCCGGCTCCGACGTTTTGATCATCGACACCGCCGGACGCCTGCAGAACAAGGCCGAACTGATGGCGGAGCTGGAGAAGATCGTGCGCGTGCTGGGCAAGCTCGATCCGGAAGCGCCGCACACGGTGCTGCAGACGGTCGACGCCACCACCGGCCAGAACGCGCTGAACCAGGTCGAGATCTTCCGCAACGTCGCCGGCGTCAACGGCCTTGTCATGACCAAGCTGGACGGCACGGCGCGCGGCGGTATTCTGGTGGCGATCGCCGCCAAGCACCGGCTGCCGGTCTATTTCATCGGCGTCGGCGAGCAGGTCGACGACCTCGAGCCGTTTTCCGCCAGCGAATTCGCGAGAGCGATCGCCGGCGTGGCCTGAACAAAGACGTGATCTTGAAAGGCCGCCCGCTTTTCGGCCAGATCATGCGCAAGAAGGACTTTTATGAACATCCTCGAACGCGACCCGTCCGATCCACGCCGCAAGCCGATGAATCCCGGCTTGAAGTTCCTGCTCGAACTGGGTCCGGGCCTGGTGTTCTTCTTCACCACCATCCGCGGCGAGTGGCTGGCCGGGAAATTCCCCATCCTCACTCATCTCGGCGAGCCGATCCTGATCGCCACCGCTTTCTTCATGGTCGCGACCGCGCTGTCGCTGAGCGCTTCCTGGGCGCTGACGCGCAGCCTGCCGCTGATGCCGCTGGTCTCGGCGATCGTCGTCTTTGTCTTCGGCGCGCTGGCGCTTTACCTGCAGGACAAGACCTTCGCCTTCATGAAGCCGACGATCATCAACTCGCTGTTCGGCGTGACGCTGCTCGGCGGGCTCGCCTTCGGCCGGTCGCTGCTCGGCTACGTCTTCGATTCGGCCTTCCAGCTCGATGCCGAGGGCTGGCGCAAGCTGACCTTCCGCTGGGGCCTGTTCTTCCTGTTCCTGGCCGTGCTCAACGAGGTCGTGTGGCGCAACTTTTCCGAGGCGACCTGGCTTTATTTCAAGGTCTGGGGCACGATCCCGATCACCTTGCTGTTCACCTTCAGCCAGATGCCGCTGATCATGCGGCACTCGCTCGAGGAAAAGCCCAAGGAAGAGAAAGCCGGAAATTAGAGGCAGAAATTCAGGCCAGACTTGGGGGACGGTATGGAATTCCTCACCACGCATGACGAGCTGAGGACGATCTACAAGACGCCCCGGCCGACCGACGGTTCGATCCGCAAGGAACTCAAGGCCCTCGACGGCCACTGCCGCTCCTTCATCGGCAAGAGCCCCTTCGTGCTGATCGGCTCCTCCGACGGCGCGGGCAATGCCGACGTGACGCCGAAGGGCGACCGCCCCGGTTTCGCCGCCATACTCGACAATTCCACCATCGCCATTCCCGACCGCCCCGGCAACAACCGGCTGGACACGCTGGAGAACATCATCCGCAACCCGTCGGTCGGGCTTCTCTTTCTTATCCCCGGCATGAACGAGACGCTGCGCGTCAATGGCGACGCGCGTATCACCGTCGATCCCGCCTTGCGCGAACGCCTGGCCGTCGACGGCAAGGAGCCGCAGAGCGTGATCGTGGTGACGGTCAAGGCCGCCTACATGCACTGCGCCAAGGCCTTCATGCGCTCCGATCTGTGGAAGCCGGAGACCTGGTACGACCGCGCGACGCTGCCGACGCTCGGCCAGATCATCCGCGACCAGCTGGCGCTCAGCGAAAGCGCCGGCGAGATCGACCGCGAGCTGGACGACGATTACCGGCAGACCATGTGGTAGGCTTCGCGGACGACTCAACCCTTCGTCCGGCTCTCTCCCTTGATCGAGATCATTGCCATATCGGGCAGCCTGCGCGCCGCCTCGACCAACTCGGCCCTGGTCGCCGCATT
>JAFKFE010001068.1 GCA_017308345.1 Alphaproteobacteria bacterium
TGCGGCCGATGAACACCTGCCGGTGGAAAGGCTCCGACGCGACGATATCGGGCGCCTTCGACAGCGACGAATTGTCGACCGGCACATCGCGGAAGCCGATGAGCGGCAGCCCTTCCGACTGCGCCGATTCGGCGATGATCTCTTCGATATGGGCGCGAAGCGCGGCGTCCTGCGGCATGAACCAATGGCCGACGCCATATTGGCCGGCCGGCGGCAGTTCGACGCCCTTGGCCGCCATTTCCTCGCGGAAGAAAGCATCCGGGATCTGCACGAGCACGCCGGCGCCGTCGCCGACCAGCGGATCGGCGCCGACGGCGCCGCGATGGGTGAGGTTTTCCAGCATCGCCAGACCGTCCTCGACGATCCGGTGCGACTTCACGCCCTTCATGTTGGCGATGAAGCCGACGCCGCAGGCGTCATGCTCGTTGCGCGGATCATAGAGGCCTTGGGCGGCCGGGCCGCCGGCGGTTCGGAGGGCTTGGGTCGGAACGGTATTTTTAACGGCTGCCGCTTTCGTCTGCGCGGCCTGGCCGTTGATCGCAGATGGCGTCAGTTCCGTCATCGTCCTATCCTCCGTTCTCCACCTTGGCCCTGAGCGTCTCAGGGCGCTGGTTTGCCTGGGGAAGCATGATGCTTCCCCTTGATCCTTGCTGCACGTCTCGCGAAATCCATCGAACCATACGGCTATACGCCCGGTTCGCATCCGGTATCGTACAGGCCAGAGCCGGGCCGTCTACCCGCCGCTCGCGACAATAGCCGGAATGGCGGCAATGATACGCCAGTCCAGCCTGTTTTGCGCGACAAAATAAGACAGCACTACTGTCCTAAATTTTTATGGCAGAAATCGGCGAACCATACAAGACCGATTCACAAATAGCGTGACGACGCCGCGACACAAAATTTCGTGACGGGTGCTGGAAACGCAAGCTTTGGTCCGCTCTTTGGGGTGACTGGCTGGCTTCACCGCTTTGCCGCCGATTGGCCCTTGCGCTTCGCCTGCCGAAGCGATCAAGTCGCGCCGCTTTGCCAATCACGATACGGACCTCTCGATGTTCTTTGCTTCCGACAACTGGGCGGGCGTCCACCCCGACATTTCGGCCAACCTGTCGCGCCACGCCGACGGCGTTGCGACCGCCTATGGCGATGGCGATCTGGACAAGGCGGTCTATCGCCGCTTCAGCGAGATTTTCGAGCGGGAGGTGCAGGTCTTCTTCGTCGCGACGGGCACGGCTGCCAACGCGCTTTCGATGGCGGCATTGAACCGCATCGGCGGCATCGCGCTTTGCCATTCCGAGGCGCATATGAACGTCGACGAGTTCGGCGCCGCCGGATTCTACACCGGCGGCGCGCGCATGGCGCCGGTGCCTGGAGCGCTGGGGCGCATCAATCCCGAGGCTCTCGACAGGACCATAAAACGTTATTCGCAGGATCTGGCCCCCGCCGGCCAGCCGATGGCGGTGACCGTCACCCAGGCGACGGAGGTCGGCACGGTCTACAGCGTCGATGACGTCAAGGCGATCGCCGAGGTCAGCCGCCGCCACAAGCTGCCGCTGCACATGGACGGCGCGCGCTTCGCCAATGCAATCGCGGCGACGGGCGTCAGCCCGGCCGAAATGACTTGGAAGAGCGGCGTCGACCTCATCTCCTTCGGCGGCACCAAGAACGGCTGCTGGATGGCCGACGCCGTGGTGATTCTCAATCCGGACGTCAGCAAGGATTTGCGCCTGCTGCGCCAGCGCGCCGGACAGACCTTCTCCAAGGCGCGCTTCATCTCGGCCCAGTTCGAAGCCTATTTTGCCGACGATCTGTGGTTGAGGATGGCCGGGCACGCCAATGCGATGGCCGCGCATCTGGCCGAGACGATCGAGGACGCGCCGACGGGCCGGCTCGCCTGGCTGCCGCAGGCCAACGAGGTCTTCGCCATCCTCGGCCGCGCCACGGCCGAAAAGCTCCAGGCGGCCGGCGTCAAATTCTACGAATGGGGCGTGCCACAGGGCTTCGACGGCCATCTCGGCAACAATGAAGCGATCTACCGCTTCGTCGCCAGCTTCGCGACCACGACGCAGGAGATCGACCGGCTTGGCCAGTTGCTCGGCTGAGCTTCCTGCAATCGGGAACAGCCGGATGACCAGGCCACCTCTCGGCTCAACAATGCGGCTGGTCCGTCCGGCACCGAATGTGCTGGGCTTCTACGACGGCCGCGTCGACGGCGTTCGTGTCTGGTCGGACGAGCCGAACTGGCTCGACGACGGCGCCTACACCCTGGGCATCTGCACCTACGCGATCGTCGATGCACCGCGGGCGCTGGTCTATGACACGCACATCTCGCTCGCCCATGCCCGCTTCATCCGGCGCACGCTTGAAGAGATGGGCGTGACTTCGATACGCGTCGTCCTAAGCCATTGGCATGACGACCATATCGCCGGCAACGAGGTGTTCAAGGATTGCGAGATCATCGCCAACCGCCTCACCGCCGAGGCGCTTGAACGCGGCCGGGCCGACATCGAGGGCGGCAATCCACCGATCAAGCCGCTCGTGCTGCCCAACAGGATATTTGAGAACAACCTGAGCCTGAGGGTCGGAACGATCCCCGTCGAACTGCGTCAGGTCGAAATTCACAGCCATGACGGCACGGTGCTGCTGATGCCCGACGCCGGCCTGCTGCTGGCCGGCGACACGCTGGAGGATTCGATCACCTATGTTTCTGAACCGGAGCGCCTGGCGGAACACTTGATCGACCTCGAGCGCATGGCCGGGTGGGGGTTCGATCGGATCCTGCCCAATCACGGTTCCTTGGAGGCAATCGAAGCCGGCGGCTACGACAGAAGCTTCATCGCCGCCACAGAGGCTTATGTCCGAAAGCTGCTTGCCAGCCGGCAAGACCCCGACCTGGCGAGACAGGATCTCAAGACCTTCGGCGCCGACATGTTTGCAACGACGGCGGTTGAGTATTTCGCACCTTATGAGCCGGTGCACCGACAGAACGTGGAGGCCGTTGTCGCGGCAAAGCGACGGTAGTGTGCCTGGGCCAGACAGGCCCGTTGCCGATGGCACAACAAAAAGCGGCGCCTCGCGGCGCCGCTTCCGTCTCGGGAGGGAGACGTTGTCTAGAATGGAACCCGCGGATTACGCGGCGGCCTTGGCCTCGATCTGCTTGGCTTTGTCCGAAGACTGGGCGATCGCGATCTTGCGCGGCTTCAGCTCCTCGGGAATGTTGCGCTTGAGGTCGACGAAGAGCAGGCCGTTCTTCAGAGTGGCGCCCTCGACCTCGACATGGTCGGCAAGCTGGAAGCGGCGCTCGAAAGCGCGCGAGGCGATGCCGCGATAGAGCAGCTCGGAACCCTCGCCATTGCCCTCTTCCTTGCGCTCACCCTTGACGGTCAGCACGTTGCGGTGGGCTTCGATCGAAATCTCGTCTTCCGAGAAGCCGGCAACGGCCATCGAGATGCGATAGGCGTTCTCGCCGGTGCGCTCGATATTATAGGGCGGATAGGTCTGCGCGGTCTCGGGCTGGCCGAGCGAGTCGAGCATGGTGAACAGCCGGTCGAAGCCGACGGTCGAGCGATAGAGCGGGGAAAAATCAACGTGACGCATGAGGTGTTCTCCTGTTGAGCAACATGGTTTGCGTATGGCCCGGTGCGAAACCCTCGAAAGGCGTTCCGGATAGGTCAGCGACCCCGAGATTGGCGGCCGCAGACTTCATTTGGGAAGCGGAGAAAGCCATTTCAAGGCTTTTTGATCGGCGCAAAACCGCCATGTTGATGAACGGCGGATGAACCCGGGCTTCGGCATATGTTCAGCCGGGCATCGCTAGGCTTCCGTCAAATCGCGGCAATTCCGGGAAGAGCGCGAGACGGTTTTCCGTCCGGAATTGCGTCAGGACGACGAGACACGCGGCGCTTTCCACGCGCCGCGACGAGGCCGAACCGGGTGCAACGTCCCTTCCTCCCGGATCGACAGAGGCCGGAAGTGCGCCGCAGGCACTTCCGGCCTTCCCTGTTTTCGCGGCAGCCGCGTAACGCCTTTGCTTTTGCCGCCTGGCCGTCTATCACCATGCCGACGCCTCGCCCGTCCGGGCAAGAACAAGCAACGACGCCGAATGACGGATATTTTCCATCACACCGAGGACAATCCCGCGCCCCAGAACGCCGCGGGCGGCTTCTTCACCACGCCCGACGGCAAGAAGATCCGCTACGGCGTCTTCGCCGCGGTCGCCCGTCCGCTGCAAGGCACGGTGGTTCTGCTGACCGGGCGCAACGAATGCATCGAGAAATATTTCGAGACCATCCGCGACCTCGCCGACCGCGGCTTCGGCGTCGCCGTCCTCGACTGGCGTGGCCAGGGTGACTCCAGCCGCCTGCTGCGCGACCGCCAGCGCGGCTATGTCCGCAGCTTCCGCGACTATACGCGCGACCTCGAGCAATTCTTCGAGGAGATCGTGCTGCCCGACTGCCGCGGCCCCTATTACATCCTAGCCCATTCGAC
>JAFKFE010001069.1 GCA_017308345.1 Alphaproteobacteria bacterium
ATGAGGCAGTCGCGGATGCTTATGATTTTGCACCATTCAAACGGGTCGTGGACGTCGGGGGAGGGCATGGACAGCTTCTCTCCGCCATCCTTGCCCGCAACCCCCATCTAAGCGGCGTGCTTTTCGACCTCGCCTCCGGCATTGCGGCGGCGCGCTCGGGGGCCGGAGGCGACCTGCCGCGCACCGACTTTGTCGTTGGAAACTTCTTCGAGGGTGTTCCGGCCGGCGATGTCTATGTCATCAAGAAGGTCATCCACGATTGGGACGATGAACGCGCGGGGCTGATCCTGCGCCGCTGCCGCGAGGCGATGCCGGCGCATGGCAGGGTGCTCGTGGCCGAGACGCTCGTTCCGCCGGGTGACGAGCCGGCGCAGATCAAGTCCGTCGATGTGGTCATGCTCGCAGTCACCGGCGGCCTGGAGCGGACCGAGGCACAATTCGCCGGCCTGTTCGAAAGCGCGGGCCTGAAGCTCGAGCGGGTGATCGACACCCGGGCGTCGATCTCGATTATCGAGGCTTCGCCTGCCTAGCCAAACCGTTTCGAAAGTCCGCGCGGGGTGCTTTTGACGAGGTCCAATCCCGTCGGTGTGAGAGCGTCGGTGCCGCCCCGATAATCTTCCGCTTGCGGTCAAACCCGCTTCGGCCTAAGTCACCGCCAACCCCCCGGAGACTTTTATGGCTGGCACATCCCAACACGGCAAAGCGTTCATTCGCCCGAAGGCGAAGGCGCATCTGCTCATTGTCGAAGCGCGTTTTCACGACGATCTCGCCGACGCCCTGCTCGAAGGCGCGACAGACGCGCTGAAAGAGGCAGGCGCTACTTATGATATCGTCACGGTTCCCGGTTCGCTGGAAATCCCGGCTGTGATATGCTTCGCGCTCGACGGCGCGGCCGAAGGTGGTAAGCATTACGACGGTTTCGTCGCGCTCGGCACCGTCATCCGCGGCGATACCTATCATTTCGACATCGTCGCCAATGAATCGAGCCGTGCGTTGATGGATCTTGCGGTGCAGGAGGCCATCGCGATCGGCAACGGCATCCTGACGACCGAGAACGACACGCAGGCATGGTCACGCGCGCGCAAAACGGAAGGCGACAAGGGCGGCTTCGCGGCGCGCGCGGCGCTGACCATGATCGCGCTGAAAGAGAAATTCGGAGCCCAATCGTGAACGATCCCGCCCCGACCGGTGCGGTGCGCCACGCCAACAAGCGCGGCGCCGCCCGTCTTGCCGCCGTCCAGGCGCTCTACCAGATGGACGTGGCCGGCAGCGGCGTCTTCGAGATCACGGCCGAATACGAGACCTTCCGCCTGGGCAAGGAGGTCGATGGCGCGCTCTACCGCGAAGCCGACGCGCAATGGTTCCGCGCCATCCTGACCGGCGTCGTCGAGAACCAGAAGACCATCGACCCCTTCATCCGCCAGGCGCTGACCGAGGATTGGCCGCTGTCGCGGCTGGATTCGACGCTGCGCGCCATACTGCGCGCCGGCGTCTATGAACTGATGAAGCGCGAGGACGTGCCGGTCGCGGTGATCGTCTCCGAATATGTCGACATCGCAAAAGCCTTTTACGAGGAAGACGAGCCGAAGCTGGTGAATGCCGTTCTCGATCGCGTCTCGCGCCGGGTTCGCGGCGAGGGGCGTGGCAAGGACGCTTCGTGACAACCGCGACCGCCGTGGTCGCCGGGGCCGGCAGGGAAGGGCGCCGCACGGCGCTGCTGCTTGCCGCCGCGCAGGCGATCGTCGGTTCCGCCTCTCCTATCGCCATCTCGCTCGGCGCGCTTGCCGGTCAATACCTGCTCGGCCCTGACAAGTCGCTGGCGACGGCGCCGGTCACCGGCTTCAATCTGGGCGTGGCGCTCGGCGCCTTGCCTGCCGCCGCCCTCATCCGCCGGCTCGGACATCGCGGCGGCTTCATGACCGGCACGATGGTCACCGCGCTCGGCGGCCTGACCGCGACGCTTGCGCTCTTCCAGGCGAGCTTCTGGCTGTTTGCTTTAGGCCTCTGCATCATTGGCGCCGGCGGGGCTTTCGTCCAGCAGTTCCGTTTCGCGGCCGCCGACAACGCGCCGTATGAATTCAAGGCACGCGCCATTTCCTTCGTGCTGGCGGGGGGCATCATCACCGCCATCCTCGGGCCTCAGATCGTCATCTACACACGCGAATTGCTGGCCCCGGTGATGTTTGCCGGATCCTTCGCCTCGATCCTGCCCCTGGCCGCGGTCGGCGCGCTCATCCTGTCGTTCCTGCATGTTTCCTCCGGGACCGGCGCCGTCACCGAGATCGCCGCAGGCGATGCCCGGCCGCTGGCTGAGATCGTCACCCAGCCGCGCTTCGTTGCCGCGCTTTTCTGCACCGTCGGCAGCTACGCGCTGATGAGCTTCGTCATGACCGGCGCGCCGCTCGCCATGGTTGGCTGCGGCCTGTCGGAAGACGATGCGACGCTTGGCATTTCCTGGCACGTCATGGCGATGTTCGGGCCGAGCTTCTTCACCGGCTCGCTGATCCATCGCTTCGGCGCCGAACGCATCGTCGCCATCGGCCTCGTGCTGCTTGCCGGCTGCGCCGCCGTGGCGCTTTCCGGCCTGGCGCTCTGGCAGTTCTGGACGGCGCTGATCCTGCTTGGTCTTGGCTGGAATTTCGGTTTCATCGGCGCCACGGCCATGGTCGCGGCCAGCTACCGGCCTTCGGAAAAGAGCAAGGTGCAGGGTTTCCACGATTTCGCCCTGTTCGGCTCCGTCGCGTTCTCCTCGCTTATGTCAGGCGCGATCTACAATGCATGGGGCTGGACCATGCTGAACTGGATCGTCTTCCCGGTCGTCGTGCTTTGCTTTGTCGCGCTCGGCACGTTGAAGATGGTGGGCGCCCGCAAACTCTGAAGAAGTTGGCGAGGCCGTTCCGGCAGCAAGTCCGAACGGCCGCTGTCATGCATCCGGCGGCAGCACCTGCAAGACCCGCGCGATGAACATGTGGAACTCCTGCATGTAGTTGCGCAGGAATGCCTCGGTTGACTCCACTGTCACCTCGCCATCGTCGGTGATCAATCCCGGGGTAAACTGAATGTAGGCTTCGGGAGAGTTCATCTGCGGTGCGTTGCAGAAGCTGAGCACGCTGCGCAGGCTCTGCTGGGCGACCGCGGTTGCGATCGCGCCGGGCGACGTCCCGATGACGGCGGTCGGTTTGCGCGAAAATGAGTTCTTGCCGAAAGGGCGGCTTGCCCAGTCGATTGCGTTCTTCAGGCCGCCGGGGATCGAGCGGTTGTACTCCGGCGTGACGAAAAGCACCGCCTGGACCGACGCGATGGCCCTCTTGAATTCCACCGCGACCGACGGAAAGTCGGCGTCATAGTCGTAACTGTAGAGTGGCAGATCCTTGAAGGGGATTTCCGTCATCTCAAGTTCCGGCGGCGCCAATCTTACTAGGGCCTTCGCAAGCTTGCGGTTGATGGAGCCCTTGGCAAGGCTGCCTATGAGGTAGCCGACTTTATGCTTGGCCATGACACACTCCTGTTTTGGCCGCCGACCCCGCCTTTCCTAATATTCCCCAGAACAGGGCAGGCCGCCAGCCGACCTTAGGCCGGCATTGCCATGTCGGGGTGCTGCCAGGGCCTTCGTCCGGGCCGAACAAAATTATTGCGCCTATCCCCCTAGTTATGAAACCGTATGTCCCGACTGGCCGTTGAACCCGTGCTCATATGCGGCCACCGATCGATCGGTTCACAGCAAGGGATTTTCACAATGTTTTCAATCAGAAAGCTCGCTTTCGCGGCGATCGCGCTCGGCATCGCGACGGCTTCGGCGAATGCCCAGGTGGTCGTGTCCTCCAAGATCGACACGGAAGGTGGGGTGCTGGGCAACATCATCCAGCTCGTGCTCAACGCCAACAACATCAAGACGACGGACCGCATCCAGCTCGGCGCGACGCCTGTCGTGCGCAAGGCGATCACCGCCGGCGAGATCGACATCTATCCCGAATACACCGGCAACGCCGCCTTCTTCTTCCAGAAGGCCGACGATCCGGTCTGGAAGGATGCCGCCAAGGCCTACGAGACCGCCAAGAAGCTCGACTATGACGCCAACAAGATCGTCTGGCTGTCGCCGTCGCCGGCCAACAACACATGGGCGATCGCGTTGCGCAAGGAAGTGGCCGACGGGAACAAGCTCGTCACGCTTTCGGACTTCGGCAAATATGTCACCGGGGGCGGCAAGGTGGTGCTCGCGGCTTCCGCCGAGTTCGTCAATTCGGCGGCAGCGCTTCCGGCCTTCCAGACCACCTACGGCTTCACGCTGAAGCCGGACCAGTTGATCACGCTCTCCGGCGGCGACACCGCCGCGACCATCGCCGCGGCGGCCAATCAGACCAACGGCGCCAACGCCGCCATGGTCTATGGCACCGATGGCGGCATCCAGCCCTCCGGCCTCGTCGTGCTCGAGGACGACAAGGGCGTGCAGCCGGTCTACCAGCCGGCGCCGATCATC
>JAFKFE010001070.1:0-999 GCA_017308345.1 Alphaproteobacteria bacterium
CATTGGCGACAAGGTGAGCGTCTCGTTCGAGTTCTTCCCGCCGAAGACCGACGAGATGGAAGCGAGGCTTTGGGATACGGTCACCCGGCTGGAGCCGCTCAAGCCGGAATTCGTCTCGGTAACCTACGGCGCCGGCGGTTCGACCCGCGAGCGCACGGCGCGCACCGTCAAGCGCATCCTCAACGAGTCGTCGCTGACGCCGGCGGCGCATATGACCTGCGTTGATGCCTCCCGCGATCAGGTCGACGCGGTCATCCGCGAATTCGCCGACATGGGCGTCAGGCGCTTCGTGGCGCTGCGCGGCGATCCGGCGGCCGGTGTGGGCACGAGCTATCGTCCGCATCCGGACGGTTACGCCAATGGCGCCGAACTGGTCGCGGCGCTGAAGAGCGCCGGCGATTTCGACATCTCGGTCTCGGCCTATCCGGAAAAGCATCCGGAAAGCCCGGATTTCGCCACCGATATCGACATGCTGAAGCGCAAGGTCGACAATGGCGCGACGCGGGCGATCACCCAGTTCTTCTTCGACAACGACCTTTACGAGCGCTATGTCGAGCGGGCGCGGCGCGCCGGCATCGACATCCCGATCGTGCCGGGCATCCTGCCGGTGCATAATTTCACCCAGGTCGCCAATTTCTCGTCGCGCTGCGGGGCGTTGGTGCCGGCCTGGCTGGCCGAGCGTTTCGAAGGGCTGGAGAACGATCCGCAAACGCATGCGCTAGTGGCTTCGGCCGTGGCGGCCGAGCAGGTGCTCGACCTTGTCGAGCGCGGCGTCGGCGATTTCCATTTCTACACGATGAACCGCGCCGATCTCGTCTTCGCCATCTGCCACATGATCGGCATCCGCTCGCATGAGGCGGAGGCGGCGGGTTCGGCGGCGGCTTGAGCCCGGCGGAAACGGAAAAGGCCGGGTAGAACCCGGCCTTCTCGAACTATGTGGACTACTCTCGGTGCTGGTCTTCCCGGCTTTGGCGGGTCAGGGAAGAACGCCTACGATAA
>JAFKFE010001070.1:1087-5561 GCA_017308345.1 Alphaproteobacteria bacterium
GGGGCTTGGCCTCGTCAGTCCCATGTCATAGCCTCCTCTTAAGAGCTATGGCCGGAATCTAGAGTCATTTGGGTCACAGGCAAGCGGAAAACGTGCTGCAATGCGACATGATTGTGGGATTTGCGACTTCCGATTTGCCGTTAGCCATTGAAACTCTTCGGCAAAAGGCAGGTTGGCGGTTGTGAATAAATTGTGGCGGCGGTGTGGCATGACACCGCTACCATCGGCCAAACAGCCGCCCGTCGATGGTGACCAGGCCGAGTCCGATCAGCGTCATGCCGCCGATCTCGAACAGCGCCAGCCGCTCGCCGAGGAACAGGAAGCCGAGCAGCACCGCGCTGACTGGAACGACCAGCGTGACCAGCGAGGCGTTGGTGGCGCCTGCCGAGGCGACGAGGTTGAAATAGAGGATGTAGGCGAAGGCGGTGGACAGCAGCGCCAGCCCGAGCACCGCGGCCCAGACCGGGGGCGAGGCCGAAAACAAGCCTGTCGGACCGTAGGCAATGAGCACGATGGGGATCATGATGATGGTCGAAGCGGTCAGTTGCCCCGTGGCGATGACCGGTGACGGTACGCCCTTGAAGCGCCGGGCGACCATCAGCGCGACCGCGTAGGACAGCGAGGCACCGATCAGCGCGAACTTGGCCCACACCGGCCCGCCGAGCCCGGCAAGCAGGCCGGGTCCTATCATTACCGCGGTGCCGGCAACGCCGAGCGCGATGCCGGCCAGCTTGTTCCAGGACAGCTTCTCGTCGGTGGTGAGCGCATTGGCCAGGATCAGCGTCCAGAACGGCGTCGTTGCGTTGAGCACGGAGGCGACGCCGGCGCCGAGTTGCGTCTGGCCGGCGAAGATCAGCGAGAACGGCACGACATTGTTGGTGAGCGCCAGCAGGAGGAAGAGACCGGCATGCGGGAAGGCGAGGCGGAACGAAGGACCGCGGGTCGCCAGATAAAGCTGAAGCGCCGCCGCGGCGATGGCGACGCGGAACAGCACCAGCGCCAGCGGATGGATTTCCGACACGGCGATGCGGGCAAAGAAGAACGAGCCGCCCCAGATCGCGCCGAGCAAGAGAAGCTGCGCCCAATCCTTGAGCGTCATCGGTCCGCGCGTCGGCGCGGCGCCGGCCGAAATGGACATGCCTTTCCTCCCGTGGGGCGACAGCGATCTCAGCCCTCTCGACAACCGATATCGGGTTCGGCGGCAAGAGCCACCCGAAACCTGACCGGTGGTTTAGCGTCGGCAAAAAGCTGCGTGGCCGACCGTGTGGGACGGCTGGACACAGAACTGTTTTCTTTGGCGGCTAGCTAGGATTAATTGTGCGCGCCCCAGACCTGAGGATTCGTCCATGCAGCGATTCGAAAATGCCCGTGAGGCGGCTCTGGCGCTTCGCCCCGACGACCCGGTCTACTGTTTCCGCCCGCAGGTGCTGAAGGCGGATGCGCTGCAGTTCATGAGCATGTTCCCCGGCAAGACAGCCTACGCGGTCAAGACCAATGGTGAGCAGATCGTCCTGAAGACGCTGGTCGAGACCGGCGTCAGCGCCTTCGACGTCGCATCGCCCGGCGAGTTCGCCGCCGTGCGTGCCGTCTCACCCAGCGCCGAGATGCTCTACATGCATCCGGTCAAGGCGCAGTCGGATATCAGGCTGGCGCTGGAGAAATACGGCATCCGGGTGATCTCGGTCGACCATGAGGACGAGATCACGAAGCTGACGCGTGTGGTGCGGGCGCTTGACATCGACCCGGGCGCTCTCACCGTCTTCGTGCGCATCCAGACCAAAGGCCACGCGGCTTACGAACTGTCGAAGAAATTCGGCGCCGGGCCGGCCAATGCCGTCGAGCTTGCCGAGCGGCTGAACCGTACCGGCTACAAGGTCGGCCTGTGCTTCCATGTCGGCAGCCAGATCGAGGATCCGGATACCTATGAGCGCGCGCTGGCTTCGGCCGACTGGGTGCGCAACCGCCTGACCTTCGACATTGCCGGGCTCGATGTCGGCGGCGGCTTCCCCGCCGAATACGGCCATGATCCCAACCGCAAGCAGGTGGAGATGCCTTCGCTCGGCCAACTCATGTCGCGGCTGGCCGGCGACCTCAAGGAATACCAGTTCGACCAGATGCCGCTGGTGGCCGAACCTGGGCGCGTGATCGTGGCGCGGTGCCTCTCGCTGATCGTGCGGGTGCTGTTGCGCAAAGGCAAGCGGCTCTACATCAATGACGGCATCTGGGCCTCTCTGTCGGATTCGTGGACCGGCAAGATCACGCTGCCGGCGCGCTTCATCCCCGATCCGGCGATCCGCACGCGCAACGGCGATGAGAAAACCATCGTGCCGTTCAAGGTCTGCGGCGCGACCTGCGATTCCGTCGATATCCTGTCACGCCCGTTCTGGCTGCCGGAAACCGTCGACACCGGTGACTGGATCGAGATCGGCCATATCGGCGCCTACTCGCTGTCGCTGAGAACCCGCTTCAACGGCTTCTATCCCGACACTTTCGTCGAGGTGACGACGCCGTTCGACGAGGGTGACGCGCCGCAAGGGTTTGCCAGCCTGGAGACGATGGCGGATTGAATTAGGCAGTAGGCAGTAGGGATTGGGCAGTAGGGAAAGGGCAGACGCCCTTGCGGGCCTGCGACTCAAAACCGAACCTTTTCTACTGCCTACTGCCTACTGCCTACTGCCTACTGCCTACAGCTTGGCCAACAGCTCCGGCGTCGGCCAACCGTCGACGGCCATGCCGAGCCGCATCTGTTCCTTGCGGATCGCTTCGCGGGTGTTGGTGCCGAGGATGCCGTCGACCGTGCCGACGTCGTAGCCCTTGGCTTCGAGCTTGGTCTGCAGCGCCTTCATCTGGTCACCGCTGAGGCCCTGCTCGGGCGCGCGCGGATCGAACTGCGGCGCGCCGGCAAACCGCGTCGCCATGACGGCGGCGGTCAGAGCATAGGTGAAGGACTGGTTCCATTCCAGATAGACATCGAAATTGTCGTAGGTCAGGAAGGCGGGGCCCTTGCGGCCCATCGGCAAGGCCAGGCCGGCCTTCAACCCATTGTCGACCAGCGGGTTGCCGTTGGGCTCGGTGACGCCCCACTCAGCCCACTGCGACAGCGGCAGCTTGTTGGTGCGGCCGGTCTGGTCCCACGGCATTTCGTCCGGGACACGCACTTCCTGAACCCAGGGCTGGTCGCGCTTCCAGCCGCGCGACATGATCTTGTTGGCCGTCGTCATGATGACGTCCGGCACACTGTTCCTGAGATCGACCTTGCCGTCGCCATCGCCGTCGACGCCTTTGGCCAGGTAGTCGGTCGGCAGGATCTGCGTCTGGCCGATCTCGCCGGCCCAGGCGCCCTTGACGTCGGCCGGCAGCACACCGCGGTCGATGAGGGTGAGCAGCGGCACCAATTGCTGCCGGAACAACTGAGGCCGGCGGCAGTCATGCGAAAGCGTCACCAGCGCATTCAGCGTATGGAAGTCGCCCTGCACGGCGCCGAAGTCGGTCTCCAGCCCCCAGAAAGCGGCGATGATGGCCGGCTGTACGCCGAACTCCTTGTCGGCGCGGTCGAAGACGTCGGCATATTTCTTCAGATTGGCCGCGCCCTGCTTCAGGCGGTAGGCCGAGATCATACGGTTGGAGAATTCGGTGAAAGTCTGGGTGAAAACGCCCTGGGCTCGGTCGCGCGCCAGCGCCCGCTCGTCGATGGTGGCGTCCTCCAGCGCGTCGAGGCCGACGGCGCCGACGCCGGCGGCCTTGGCTTCGGCCGCCACGCCCTGCTTCCAGGCCTCGAAATCGCCGCCGCATTCCTGTGCCGCGGCGGGCAGTGCAAACGCGCCGACAAAGAGCGCCGCCAGGATTTCAACGCGCAATCGCATCGCATTCCTTTCGAGACCGGCGCATGGCCCTGTCGTGACCCGGACGGGGTCGGACAGGCGCATGCGAGGATTTCAAAGCTCGGAAGCCGCGTTAGGCACTCGCGGGAGTGCGCTGCTCCGGATTACCAGCGGTTGCATGTTTCGCCGCCCGCCATGTCGAAAAGCAGGCGGGACGGCTGATGTCAACGGGTGTTCTGCCGCAGCCATTTCTTCCAGGCTGCTTCGGACCCGTTGAAGACATTGATGTCCGACTTGCCGGTCATGCCGGGCACGATGCCGGTGCCGGTGTACTGCCAGAAGGTGAACGGGTGGCTGCCGTATTTCTCGCGCGGGTGGCCGGCGACCGAGCGCAGCCAATAGGGATAGCCGCGGAAGGTCGCCAACTGGTTGTCGTCGAAGAAGTCGATCGAGGTGTAGATGATCGGCTTCTTGCCATAGTGACGCTCGACCATTTGCAGGAAGACGCTCATTTCGCTGCGCACGGTGGCCGCATCGGGGCGCAGGCGGCAAGTCGGCGACTTCGGGTTCCATTCCATGTCGAGCACCGGCGGCATTGCCGACGGGTCGTTAGGGACGTTGGCGATGAACCAGCGCGCCTGGGCTTCCGCCGG
>JAFKFE010001071.1 GCA_017308345.1 Alphaproteobacteria bacterium
CAACACTTCGCAATTCGCGCTGCTGCCAGTGTTCATCCTTCTGTTCGGCATCGGCGAGGAATCGAAGGTGGCGATGACCTTCTACTCCTCGGTCTTCTTCCTGCTGGTCAACACGATCAGCGGCGTCAAGTCGGTCGATCCGCTGCTGATCAAGGCAGCGCGCTCGATGGGCACATCCGATTTCGACATGTTCCGCAAAGTCATTCTGCCGGCCGCCATTCCCTCGATCGTCGCCGGCGCGCGGCTCGCGGTGAAATCCTCGCTGTTCGCGGTCATCGGCGCCGAGATGCTGGCCGCCAAATCCGGCCTCGGATTCCTGATCCAGAACTCGCAACTGATGATGGAGACGGCCGACATGTATGCCGGCATCCTTACGCTCACCGTCATCGGACTGACCGTCAACTATCTGCTCGTCTGGTTCGAGCGCTGGGCGACCGCCTGGAAAGGCCAGTCCGAAAACTCGCTCATTTAAGCCCCGCATTCATCCCGATAGGAAGGATTTTTTCCATGTCCAGCATTCCATTCGACACATTTCGCCGACTGCTCTTGAAGGGCACCATTGCCGTCGCCGTCGGTCTCGCAGGCATTCCCGCTTTCGCGCAGGACAAGCCCGAAGTCATCCGCATCGGCAGCACCGCGCCCGGGCACCTGAAATTTATCCTCGCTCAGCAGGACGGCTGGTGGGACAAGGAATTCGCCAAGGACGGCATCAAGGTCGAACTCGTGACCTTCAACGGTGGCTCGGAAGCCACGACAGCCTTGGCCACCGGCGCAATCGAGTTCGCCTATACCGGCAACAATCCGGCGCTGCGCGTGGCGGCATCCGGCGCCGACGTCAAGCTGATCGGCCTGTCGAGCTATGTGAGGGCAGGCGGCTCCTATATCGTGGTCAAGACCGATTCGCCGCTCAAGACCCTGCAGGACCTCAAGGGCAAGAAGGTAGCCTATCTCACCGGCACGGTGCGGCATTCGAATTTCAGCAAAGCGCTGGGCAGCGTCGGCCTGACCACCAATGACGTCGAGAGCCTCAACCTGCCCTTCGAGGCGTCGGGTCCGGCGCTGCTGCGTGGCGATATCGACGCTATTGTCGAGACCGATTCGACTGTGGCCAAACTGGTCGACACGGGTGAGGCCCGCATACTCTTCGACACCAGCACCCACCCGGAATGGAATGTGCCGAATGTCATCTCGGTCAACGGCGCCTTCGCGGCGAAGTATCCCGATCTGGTCAAGCGGCTGCTGAAAGTCGACATCGAGATCTCGCGCTGGGCCGATGCGCATCCCGACCAGACGATCAAGACCTTTGTCGATGCGACGAAGTCCTCGGAGAAGTCGGTCCGCAAGACCTATGCCGATGGCGTGTTCCACCAGGACCCGAAGCTCACCGACGATGCGATCGCCGCCTTGAAAGACGAGGAGAAATTCATGGCCGGCGCCGGGCTCCTGAAAGGCTCCATCGACTACGGCAAATGGGTCGACAAGAGCTTCGTCGACAATGCCGCCGCTGAAGTCGCCACCGTCCAGTAGCGACCGCCCGCCGATCTTTCGAGGCCGCGCCGGCTGGCGCGGCCTTCGTCGTTCCGGCCCGAACGGGGCGCGTGCCTGCCGATCGCCGTCGTGATGGGAAATGATGGCGCGGGGCTTGGCTGAGGCCCGGACCATCGCGTTATATCCAGTCCTCGACGGGAGGAATGGATGGCGAGCATGGGTTTCGAGCCGGACGTGAAAGTCCGGGTCAAGGACTACCGGATCGGCTGTATCGGCGCCGGCATGATCATGGCGGAGTGTCATCTCGCCGCCTATCATGAAGCCGGCTTTCCGGTGACGGCGATCGCGTCGCGCACGAAGGCCAATGCCGAGAAGGTCGCCGCCCGCTGGCGCATTCCGACCGTTCACGACACGCCGGAGCAGCTGATCGAGGACAGCCGCGTCGAGATCGTCGATCTCGCTTTCCCGCCAGACCAGCAGCCGGCGCTGATCCGCCACGCGCTGAAGCAGCCGCATGTCAAGGCGATCCTGGCGCAGAAGCCGCTGGCGCTCTCGGTCGAGGAAGCGGTGAAGCTGCGCGACGAGGCGGCGGCTTCCGGCAAGATCCTCTCGGTCAACCAGAACATGCGCTACGACCAGTCGATGCGTGTGCTGAAGCAGATCATCGAAAGCGGCGCGCTGGGCGAGATCGTCTTCGCCGAGATCGACATGCACGCGATACCCCACTGGCAGACGTTCCTGGCCGGCTACGACCGGCTGACGCTCGCCAATATGAGCGTGCACCATCTCGACGTGCTGCGCTTCCTGTTCGGCGATCCCGACGACATCACCACGCTGACGCGCAAGGATCCGCGCACTCGGTTTGAGCACTCCGACGGCATCACGGTATCGACGCTGCGGTTTCCCTCCGGCGTGTTCGCGGTGTCGCTGGAGGATGTCTGGTCCGGTCCGCGCCAGGAAGGTTACGAGGACGACCAGCACATCAATTGGCGCGTCGACGGCACCAAGGGGGTCGCCAAGGGCACGATCGGCTGGCCGAAGGGCATCGCCTCGACGCTCACCTACGCCTCGACCGAGACGACGGGCGGGAAATGGGTCAGCCCGAGTTGGGACACGATGTGGTTTCCGCAGGCCTTCATCGGCGTGATGGAACAGCTCCAGCATGCGTTGAAGACCGGCACGCCGCCGGCGCTCTCCGTCGCCGACAATGTCAGGACGATGGCGCTGGTCGAGGCCGGCTACCGGTCGATGGCCGAAGGCCGCACCGTCAAGCTGTCCGAAATCCGCATCGACTGAGGCGGCTGAAGGCAAGGCAACAGAATCGCTTACCGGGAGGACTTCACCTCATGATGCAGGCAGGTATCTTCACAGGCTATTTCCCCTATGAGCTCGAGGAGGTGGCCAGGCGCATCCGGGCGCTCGGGTTCAACACCGTGCAGCTCGACCTGCATTTCAAGGATATCGACCTGTCGGCCGGGCAGATCACCAAGGACAAGGCAAGGAAGGTGCGCGATACGTTCCGCGACCATGACCTGCCGGTCTGCTGCGTGTCCGGTTACACGAACATCATCCATCCGGACAAGGCGGAGCGGGAGAAGCGGCTCGCCTACCTGAAGGAAATCATCCGCAACGCGCGCCAATTCGGCAGTCCTTACGTGATCTCGGAGACGGGCACCTACAACACCGAATCCGACTGGGTTCATGACCCGAGGAACAAGACCGAGGAAGGTTTCGAGGAATGCCGCAAGGTGATCTCCGACCTCGCGCAGACGGCCTATGACCACGGCGCGGTGTTCCTGCTCGAGACCTATGTCAACAACGTCGTCGGTTCGGTCGAGGAGACGGTCAGGATGTTCGCCCAGGTCGACCATCCAGGCCTCGGACTGCTGATGGATCCGACCAACTATTTCGAGGCGCACAACATCGACCGCATGGACCAGGTGCTGAACCAGGTGTTCGACACGCTGACCGACAAGATCAGGATCGCGCATGCCAAGGACGTGAAGCGCTCCGGCAGCGACAAGACGGAAAAGCATGCCGACATCGGCGACGCGGACGCGCATGAAGGGCTGACCTTCCGCGGCGTCGGCGAGATCGAGCTGCCGGCGCCGGGGCTCGGCGCGCTGAACTACGACCTCTACCTCAAGCGGCTCAGCGAGAAGCATCCTAACATCCCGGTGATCATCGAGCATCTATCCGAGGACGACGTGCCGCGCGCGAAGACATTCCTCGACGGCAAATTCCGCGCCAACGGGCTTTGATTGCGAGGAGGGACGATGATCACGGCCGCCAGCACCAAGCGCGACTACAGCCTGGTCGGCGAAAGCACGCGCCGGGCGATCGAGACCGGGCTTGCTTCGGCCGAGTGGTACCACACCGACGTGGCGCGCAAAACCATGAAGGAATTGATGCAGCGCTCCGACGGGCCGGCGATCCGCGACACCATCATCTGGATCGTGCTGATCCTGGGCTCCGGCGCCGGTATCGTCTGGTTCTGGGGGACGTGGTGGGTGGTGCCGTTCCTGTTCGTCTATGGCGTGCTCTACGGCTCGTCGAGCGACTCGCGCTGGCACGAATGCGGCCACGGCACGGCCTTCCGGACGCGCTGGATGAACGATGTCGTCTACCAGATCGCGAGCTTCATGCTGATGCGCAATCCGGTGCAGTGGCGCTGGAGCCATGCGCGCCATCACACCGACACCATCATCGTCGGCCGCGACGCCGAGATCGCGGTGATGCGGCCGCCGGACCTGTTGAAGGCGGGGCTGGCTTTCACCGGCATCCTCGACTTCCGCTATTCGCTGCCGACGCTGGTGCGCCAGGCCTTCGGCAAATTGTCGGATGATGAGAAGAGCTACATTCCCGAGATGGAACAGCACAAAGCGGTGATCGCGGCGCGCTGGCACATGGCGGTGTATGCCGCGACGATCGCTGTCGCGATCGCGCTTCGGTCATGGATACCGCTGGTTCTAGTCGGGCTG
>JAFKFE010001072.1 GCA_017308345.1 Alphaproteobacteria bacterium
GGTGGTGCTCTGCTCCAAGAACCTGACCGCCCAGTCCGGGATGGGCGTGATGTACGAGCTCGACGCCATCGCCATGGCCGTCATCGGCGGCGTCTCGCTGTCGGGCGGCCGGGGCTCGATCATCGGCACCGTGATCGGCTCGCTGCTCTTCGGCGTCATCATTTCCGGCTTCACCTTCCTGCGCCTCGACGCCTACTATCAGGAGATGGTCAAGGGCGTGATCATCGTCGGCGCGGTCGTTCTCGATCAATGGCGCCAGCGCCGCCGCGCGATAGGAGCTTGACCATGTCCGACATCGTTCTGAAGACCGAAAACCTCACCAAGCACTATGGCGGCGTGCATGCCTTGCAGGAGGCCAATTTCGAGCTGCGCAAGGGCGAGCATGTCGCCATCATGGGCGACAACGGCGCCGGCAAGTCGACCTTCGTGCGCCAGATCACCGGCGTCGAGCAGCGCACCGACGGCAAGATCTGGTTCGACGGCAAGGAGGTGAATTTCTCCGGCCCGATCGAGGCGCGCGAGGCGGGCATCGAGACCGTGTTCCAGAACCTCGCTTTGGCCGACGACCTCGACGTGCCGTCGAACCTGTTCCTCGGCCGCGAGAAGGTGCTGTTCAACCTCGGGCCCTTCTCGATCCTCGACCGCAAGGCGATGCGCAAGGCGACCGAGGCGGCGCTTGTCCGCACGGCGGTGAAAATCCCGAACCTCTCCAGCACCATCCGCCACATGTCGGGCGGCCAGCGCCAGTGCGTGGCCATCGCCCGGACGGCGACCTTCGCCTCCAAGCTCATCATCATGGACGAACCGACCGCGGCGCTCGGCGTGCAGGAGACCGCGCAGGTCGAGAACATCATCCGCACTCTGAAGGAAAACGGCGAGCCGCTGATCCTGGTCAGCCACAACATGCGCCAGGTGTTCGACCTGGTCGACCGCATCGTCGTCTTCCGCCGTGGCCGCATCGTCGCCAATTTGCGCAAGCAGGACACCGACGGCAACGACATCGTCGCCTACATCACCGGCGCCAAGACCGGACAGGCGGAGCTGCAGGCTGCCTGACGGCCGTCACGACGGGATCACCAATCGTCCGCGCCTGAGGCGCGGACATCTTTCAGAACCGCCCTCAAAGGACATTCCATGACACTCCGCTTCGCTCTTATCGGCGCTGGCCGCATCGGCAAGGTGCATGCCCGCGACGTCGCCTCCAATCCGCAAGCAAAACTGGTCGCCGTGGCGGATGCCTTCGAGAAGGCGGCGACGGAACTCGCGGCCGCCTATGGCGCGGAAGTCCGCACCATCGACGCCATCGAGAAGTCCGGGGACATCGACGCCGTCATCATCTGCACGCCGACCGACACCCATGCCGATCTGATCGAGCGCTTCGCCAAGGCCGGCAAGGCGATCTTCTGCGAGAAGCCGATCGATCTCTCCGTCAAGCGCGTCGAAAAATGCCTGGCCGTGGTCGAGAAGACCAAGGCCACGCTGATGGTCGGCTTCAACCGCCGCTTCGACCCGCATTTCGCCGCCGTGCGCAAGGCGATCGACGACGGCGCCATCGGCACGGTCGAGATGGTCACCATCACCTCGCGCGATCCAGGCGCACCGCCGCTCGACTATATCGCCCGCTCGGGCGGCATTTTCCGCGACATGACCATCCATGATTTCGACATGGCGCGCTTCCTGCTCGGCGAGGAGCCGGTCGCCGTCAGCGCCCATGCCTCGGTGCTCGTCGACAAGAAGATCGGCGAGGCGGGCGACTTCGATTCGGTCAGCGTCATCCTCGAGACCGCCTCCGGCAGGCAGGCCGTCATCTCCAACTCGCGCCGCGCCACCTATGGCTACGACCAGCGCATCGAGGTGCATGGCTCCAAGGGCATGGTCGCGGCCGAGAACCAGCGGCCGGTGTCGATCGAGCTCGCCAACGACAAGGGCTACACGCGCCCGCCGCTGCACGACTTCTTCATGACCCGCTACATCGACGCCTATGCCAACGAAATCGCCGCCTTCATCGCCGCGGCAACCGCGGGCAAGAAGGCGGCGCCGAGCGGCATGGACGGGCTGATCGCGCTGAAGCTGGCGGATGCGGCGCTGAAATCGGCCAAGACGGGCAAGACAGTGTCGATCTAGAGCAATTCGAGGAAAAGTGTGTAACGGTTTTCCGTCCGGAATTGCGTGAAAACAAAGAGTTAGAACGGTTCGGCGGTTCTTTGAAACGCTGAACCGCTCTAGGATATCGATTGAGAAATACGATGACCGCGCAACTGAAGTTCTCGCTGAACCACATGGCGGCCCCCAGACTTGACTGCCGGGCATTCCTAGATCTCGCCGCCTCTCTTGGCTGTATCGGTGTCGAACTTCGTAATGACCTGGCCGACAAGAAACTGTCCACCGCCGCATTTTTCGACGGTGAAGCGCCGACCGTCATAGGCAGCTACGCGCGATCGAAAGGGCTTCGGCTTCTCGGATTGTCGGAGGCTTACGGCTTCAACGCATGGTCCGATGGAATGCGCGCAAAAGTGCAGATGCTGATCGACCAGGCCACGCAAGCCGGCGCCGAGTCGATCAGCCTCATCCCGCGCAACGATGCGCCGCAATATGCGGCGGGAGAGCGCGATGAGGCGCTGCGACGCTCGCTCGGTGAAATACTGCCGATGCTGGCAAGCGCCAATCTTGTCGCGCTGATAGAACCGCTCGGCTTCGTTACTTCGTCGCTGCGCCACAAGGCAGACGCCATTGCTGCGATTGAGGCTGTTGGAGGGGAGGCGCATTACAAACTCGTGCACGATACATTCCACCATCACCTCGCGGATGAGCGCGACGTCTTCCCAGCATACACCGGCATTGTCCACATCTCTGGCGTCATCGATCAGGGGTTGCGCACCGAGCAGATGCAGGACGGGCATCGGATACTCGTCGACGACAGGGACCGGCTGGGCAATGTCGTCCAGATACGAGCTTTGCTGGACAACGGCTATGCCGGCGCGTTCTCCTATGAGCCGTTCTCGACAGATGTCCATAGGCTGGCAAACCCGGCCGAAGCGATCGGCGGCAGCATGGACTTCATCCGCGGCAGTCTTGAGGCCGCTGGGCAGCTCGCGGATGCGACGTCAGGCAAGACCGTCCGTCTCGACAAGTAAGAACTGGAACTCGACCCAGGAGCACAGCGATGAGCACATCAGCCGATCGCAATTCGAAGACGCGTGCCATCGTCACCGGCGGCGCGCAAGGCATCGGCTTTGCCGTGGCCGAGGCCCTGGCGGATGAGGGTTGCCGCGCGCTGGCGCTGATCGGCCGCTCGCAGGAGAAGGGCGACAAGGCGGTGGCGGCGCTCAAGAAGAGTGGCGTCGACGCCATCTTCATCAGCGCCGATGTCGCCAGGGTCGCCGACTGCAAGCGCGCGGTGGCGACGGCGCTCGCCCATTTCGGCACGCTGAACGCGCTGGTCAATGCCGCCGCCACCTCGGCGCGCGGCTCGCTGGTCGAGACCTCTGAAGAGCTTTTCGACCAGATCTTCGACACCAATGTGCGCGGCCCCTTCTTCCTGATGCAGGGCCTGGTCGCGCATCTCCTGGAAAAGAAAGCGCCGGGCTCGATCGTCAATGTCCTGTCGATGGCGGCGCATTGCGGCCAGTCCTTCCTGGCGCCCTATTCCTCCAGCAAGGGCGCGCTGGCGACGCTGACCAAGAATATCGCCAACGCCTATCGCTTCAACCGTATCCGCTGCAATGCCGTGCTGCCCGGCTGGATGGACACCGAGGGCGAGGCGATCGTGCAGAAGAAATGGCACGGCGCGTCGGACGACTGGCTGGAAAAGGCCGAGGCCGCGCAGCCGATGGGCCAGTTGGTCAAGCCGGCCCAGCTCGCACGGCTGATCACCTACATGCTGAGCCCTGAGGCCGGCGTCATGACCGGCTCGCTGGTCGACTACGACCAGAATATTGCCGGGGTGATTGGCGAGTGAGCAATTCCAGGAAAAGTGTGAAGCGGTTTTCCGTTCGGAATTGCGTCAAACGAGACACGTGACAAACACCGCAGCATCGACTATATCACCCGCATGATCCACCTGACCGCCTCGTTTTGGTACTTTAGCTACGGTAGCTCGCTGGCGGCGGGAGGATTGCGCTCGATCTGAAAATTCCAGATCAAAATCCGACAAGCCGCCAGACCTGGCGGCTTTTTTGTTTCAGCCGGCAGGTCTCCTAACCAGGAGCAGAAAGCCGTGTTGACCACCACAGACGACCTTCGGGTCAAGGAAATCCGAGAACTGAGCACGCCGGACCAGGTGATGCGGGAAATCCCGCGCACGCTGACGGCGACACGCACCGTTGCCGCATCACGCAACGCCATCCATTCCATCCTGACCGGGGCCGACGATCGACTTGTTGTCATCGTCGGCCCTTGTTCCATTCACGATCCGGTCGCCGCCGTTGACTATGCCAGCCGTCTGGCGGC